>NZ_JAIQXS010000009.1:0-232080 GCF_020166565.1 Rhizobium sp. 3T7 | reverse complement strand
GGCCTCTTTCATGCCACCTCCTTTCGAGTAGCCTGTCCGAAACGAACGTTCAGCGGGATTGTTCCGTGGCCTATGCACGCTCCAAAGTGCGGCGAGGGGCCGTCAACGCCCAGTAAAAGCCTTCCGGCCGGAAGGCGATTTCGACGGTGCCACCAAAAGCGGCGGCGGCGTGGTTCTTGATGATCGTCGTACCAAAGCCTGAGTTCTCTGGCGCCTGCGCGGGCGGACCGTCACGCTCCTCCCATGTGAAACGAAGCATGGGTTCGCTACGCTCTTCGTCCCGCACGTTCTGCCAGCTCAGCAGAACACGGCCATGTGGCACGGAAAGGGCACCGTATTTCACCGAATTCGTTGCCAGCTCATGCAGAACGAGGCCGAGGTTTTGCACCACCTCGGGCCTCAGCGTGAAATCCTTGCCCGATATCTCGGCCTGCTCGGCAGCCTGCGGAAAACTCTTGAAGTGGATGTCGATCACCCGCCGCAGCGATGCGCCTGCCCATTGCTCGCTGGTGAGCAGATCGATCGAGCGTGAAAGGCCTTCGAGGCGATCGACTACCGCTGCCTGGTATGCCTCGACACTGTCGGCGCGCTTGGCGACCTGGCGCATCATCGCCTGCACCAGGGTCAGCAGGTTCTTGGTGCGGTGCACGAGTTCGTTCATCACGAAGTGCAGGCGGTCCTCGGTCTGGCTCCGGTCGAAAGAGGCATTGGAGAGCGCGACCGCGACCTGGTTGGCCTCGATAACGCTGGTCTCGATCGGCGCCACGATGTGGCCTTCGCCCATGCGATTGGCCATGTCGGCGATCGCGCGGATCGTCGTGCGGACCTGGCGCGCCACCACATAGGCAGCCAGAATCGCGACAAGCATCAGCGCCAGGCCGCCGATGACCAGAAAGCGCCATGTCGTCAGTATCGACGCCTGCGCAGTGGCGACGGGTCCCCAGATCACCGCCTTCCAGGACCAGCCCGGAATCTGTGCATAGCCCAACATTGCCCTCGGCAGGACCTGCCTATCTTCGTAGACGCCGCTGGAATTGACCAGCGACGGCAGGATGCTCGGATTGAAAGGTTGGCCGAAGCCGATATTCGTGGCGCCGGCGGAGGCCACAACATGGCCGCTCTGATCGATGACCGCGGCGGACCAATCGTTCGGCAGGCCTTCCGTGGTGACAAGCCTCGCAAGGTCCCTGGCGTTCTGCGTGATGATCAACGCCCTGACCTTGCCAGGCCGCATCGGCATGGTGACGTTGTAGACGAATTCGCCGCTCGTTCGCCCCATGAAGACATCCGAGGCTTCGATCCTGCCGGATTTGATAGCCGCTTCGACAGACGGGAGATTGCCAGCCTTGCCAAGAGGTTCGCCATAGTCCCGGCGGGTGTTCAGGAGCTGCTGCCCGTTTTCGTCGATGGCGATGACATAGAGATTATCTGCCCGCAGGGATGTTTCGGTGCGCGCGTGGAAGGCAGCGAAGTCGTTGCTCTCCAGTTCCGGTGAATTCGACAGCAACCTTAAAGTTGTAGCCATGTCCTGAAGCTGGCGATCGATGGACCGGGCGAGAGCGGTGGCATCCTGCGCTGTTTCACGCTTCAAAATCGAGCGCTGGTTGTCTTCCAGCTGCGCCAACAAAAGTGCCACGAGGGCGAAAATCGGCAGAGCCGTCGCAAGCGCCATCGCGATCAGGTAAGTCCCGATCGACGCCTTCGGAAAGAAGCGGAAGCGGCCTTTCATGAGCCTATACTGCGCTGGTTTACGCAGCCGAAAACGCCGGCGCGCCCGCCGCTTACGGGCATGAAAGCAAAAAACTGGATCACCGCAATTGCCCTCAACGCGCCCCGGCTCTCCTGATAGCCTGCTATCGAAACGACTGCATGTTAGGGACAGGTGTTGCTCGTTGCAACACACTAAAACATGCCGCCCGGCAATTCGCAAATTTTTGTTCGATTTGTGGTTTCAGCCAAATCTTCCGAGGCGGAAGCAAGCGAGAGATGGATCCGCATCACCCGAAAGAATCTCGTTAGACGCGAGTAGACCGACGAGCGGCGCCAGCGTCACCCCGGAGTGCATCACGGCAATATAAAGGCCGCTCTGGCCGCAATTGCCGATGATCGGGAAGCCGTCCTTGGGTGTCGGACGGTAGCCAACGGTGAAGAATTCCATGCTCAGCCGGTCGCTCTGCGTCAGGCTGTCCTTCATCTTCGCAAAGAGTGCCGAGGCCGTCGCGCCCTGGTCGGCGCCCGGATCGGTGCCGCCGAAATCGGAGCCGGCGATGATGCGGCCGTCGGCCGTCTGGCGCATATGGAGGTCGGTCGCCATCACGAGGCCGTTCAGCCGCTTCTCGAATGGACGGGAGTGGACGATCAAGCCGGGCGGCGCCTCCAGGGGAAGTGTGACGCCGACGGAGGCAGCGAGGGGCGCACTGCCGGCGCCGGCCGCCAGGACAACATGGTCGGCGCCGATAATACCGGCCGAGGATACGACCCCGGAAATCCGTTCGCCACTGCGAATAAAACCATCGACGGCAGCGTTGACGAACGTGGCCCCTCTGGCTTCCGCATCGGCGAGCAGCAGCCGCGCTGCCGCCACCGGCTCAACCGCGCCTTCCTCCGCGACCAAGAGCGCAGAATCAGGCAGCTGTTTCAGGTAAGGCTCGCGGGCCGCAGTTGCTGCGCGGTCCAGCTGTTCGATGCCATAGCCCCACGACGCATGCTCGACGGCAAACGCCTCGAGCCGATCGGGCGGCAAATCCCAGCAGATGCCGCCGCACCAGGACAGCGGCAATCCGGGGAGCTCGCGGGCCAAGCGCTTCCATTCGGCCATGGAGCGGCGGCGAAAGTGAAAATAGAGTTCCGGGTTGCCCCAGCTCGCATTGATCCAGGCAAAGGAATTGGTGGTGGCTACACCGCCGATGTCCTCGGCAACGACAGTGACGGCGGCGCCGTCACGCGCCAGGTGCCAAGCGATGGAGGCACCGACAATGCCGGAACCGACGACGACCACATGTTGTTTGCCTGTCATCGTCGGTCTCCTGCTTATACCTTAGCCGGTCGTCGCTGCGCCCACGCGGGCGAGGCCGTCCTTCGCCGGCTGGTACTTCGGATCGAGACCGATCGCATGACGGTAGGAGCGGGCTGCCTTGTCCTTTTCGCCGCGACGCTCATAAACCAGCGCCTGATTGGCCCAGGATTCGGCGACATTCCCGTTGAGCTCGATCGCGTGATTGAAGTCGGCAAATGCGTTGTCGTCGTCGTTCAACGCGATGTAGGAGATGCCGCGACCATTGTAGGGTTCCGGCGCGTTCGGCGAGAGCGAGATCGCCTTCGAAAAGTCGTCGATCGCCTTGTCCTGCTGATTGCGCTTCTGATAGATCAGGCCGCGATTGTGATAGGCGCGGCCATCGGTCGTGCCGTTCTGGATCGCCTTGTTGAAATCGTTGAAGGCAGCATCGTCCTGGCCGGCGGTGCGGTAGACGTTGCCGCGGCCGATCAGCGCCACGTCGTAATTCGGGTTGATCTGCAGCGCGGTGCTGTAGTCCTGAATCGCCTGTTGCTGCTGGCCCATGTTGCGGTAGACCAGCGCGCGGTTGGCGTAGGCCTGGTAGAAACGCGGGTTGAGCTGTAACGCCGTATTGAAGTCGTTCAACGCTTGGCGGAAATCGCCGCCGCGGCCATAGGCGGAGCCGCGAACGTTGTAGCCTTCCGGATCCTTCGGATTGGCATTGATCACAGAGGTCAGCGAGGCGATGTTTTCCTGCGAGCCCTGCGCCTTATCGATGCGGATGATGGCATCGGACGTGTTGCTTGTCGTGCAGCCAGCAAGGCCTAGCGCGGTGACGATTGCGAAAACCGGTAGAACAGCGATTTTCGGCGAACGCAGAGAGCGGGTCTTGGTGATGTCAGCCATGCGGGCTCGTTTTCCCCCAGTGCAGCCGGTCCGTTTCAAGGACGGGCTTCAGCAGCAATTAAAAAGGCGGCGGCGAATAGATCGCCCCCGCCAACATGCATCTGAAAACGTCGAAATAACGACAGCTACGCTTAGCGTGCGACGAGACCTTCGCGCTGTGCCCGCTTGCGAGCCAGCTTGCGAACACGACGAACGGCTTCGGCCTTCTCGCGAGCGCGCTTCTGCGACGGCTTTTCGTAGTAGTCGCGCATCTTCATTTCGCGGAAAATACCTTCGCGCTGCATCTTCTTCTTAAGAGCGCGGAGAGCCTGATCGACATTGTTATCGCGGACAAGTACCTGCACGAGAATCACGTTCCTTCGGTTTGGTTGGTGCCGGCGTCGGCAAGGCGCCAGAGGCAAAAAATATACGGTTCGCGCGGCCGGAGCCTTGCGATTGAGGATGCGGATAGCAGAATGGCGGGTGGAAGTCCATATGCTCTCGCGGTTCTTGCCGTAAAAAACCGCGGCTTGTCCCCAGCCCCGCCCTTATTTGAGACCACACAAGGCCGCTATCCAGCATAGCTGGGTGTCCCTGACGCCTCGCGGATTGGCGTTGGCCGACCAGCCTGAACCCAAATAGCCCGCTTCCTTGCCTTGTTTATTCCGCAGTTTGCGTTATATCTAAGTCATCGACTGTTGGTTGTGACCTTTGTCAAAGAGCGCGAAGCTCCGTCAGATTTCCTCTCAAAATCGATCTTAGCCTTGTGAATAGACGCATGGCAGTAACGACCATTGAAAGGAGATCGTTATGAATTCAGGTACCGTTAAGTGGTTCAACAGCACCAAGGGCTTCGGCTTCATTCAGCCGGATGACGGAAGCACGGACGTTTTCGTTCATATTTCTGCGGTTGAACGTGCTGGTCTGGGCAATTTGTCCGATGGCCAGAAGATCACCTATGATCTGGTTCGCGACAAGAAGTCCGGCAAGAATTCTGCCGACAACCTGCGAGCAGCCTAATCTCATTCGGCCCAGCTGACCACGGATGTACTGGCAGCTGAGAGCCTGATGGCGAAGGTCGGGGTTAAACCCGGCCTTTTATGCTTTTTGACGATCAAGACAGTTCGGTGAGACCAATGGCACGAATGCCAAGATACGCTGTCGGCGACAGCATCGTTCTGAAAGACGGTTTCGTTCGTACCGAAGAGGCGAGCAGGACCTGTAAGATTGCGGCGATTCTTCCGTCTGACGGCAGCCGCCCGCAGTATCGTGTTCGATTCGAGACCGAAAACTTCGATCGGCGCATTCTTGAGAGCGATATCGACGTGAGCCAGTCGGCATCGCCGACGCCGAGAGTTGACGCGGCTGCTGATATCCAGGGCGGATCCTGGTTGAAAACTTCAAGCATTAGGGTGCGGAAGTAGTTTCCACTCTGACCAACCGGCAAACGAGTTTGCCGCATGAAAGGAAAGAATTTGCAGGTTCTCGTTCGAGACAACAATGTCGACCAGGCCCTCCGTGTCCTGAAGAAGAAGATGCAGCGCGAAGGTCTGTTCCGCGAGTTCAAGGCGCGCAGCGCCTATGAAAAGCCATCCGAGAAACGTGTCCGCGAAAAGGCCGAGGCAGTTCGCCGCCAGCGCAAGCTTGCGCGCAAGAAGCTTCAGCGCGAAGGTCTCCTTCCGGCCCCGAAGAAGGCAGTCCGTCCGGCCCGCTGAACTACCATCGGGCAGGCTCCGTCTAGATAGAGAGAGCAGATGACTTCAAAAGACGAATTCTTCAATCCGGCCAAGCTCTCCCCGCGCGATAAGGCGGCTGCCACCGATACGACAGCAAAAGCGATCATCACGGCAGAGGCCGCGGCGCGCGAAAAGAAGACGGAGAAGCTGAGGGCGCTGCGCTTGCAGCAAGAAGCCGAAGCGCCAACGCCCGCCGCCCCTGCCAAGAAGCGGCGGACTGCGCCCAAGTCGGCTCCATCCTCCTAGGAGCCTCGCGCCAGTGCGCGCGAGGGCTTTCTTGGCCTGATGGAATAGAGCCAGCCTCTCAGTCTGGTGGGCAGTCCACTCGGATCGTTTGAGGCAGGTGCGAAAGCGTCACTGCGCCGTGACCTGTTGGAGCGTTGGCACACCATTTCCACGACGGGCGGGTTCCATTTTCCTGTCAGCGCTTCACTTTTCGGCCCGTAAAGGCGCATGGTCAGGTTGAACGGCCCTGCGGGTGCCGGTAGCCAGTTCGCTTCTTTTCCCTCGCCCGGGCTCCTGTTCTGGAAGTAGGATCAAGCGACCCGTCCGCATTGTAGGCGAACGGCATCCAGCTGCTGACGGCAAACCGGTTCAGGCTGTTGGCGACCTGGAATCCCTCTGGATCGTAAAGCGTGACGGACCAGAACGCCTTGACTGGTGGCAGGCTCTCTTTGTCGAAGTGAATCTTATAGCTGCTCGCCCCGTTTAGCGGATTTCCTTTCTCGTCGCCGAGGTTGAGCGGATAGATCGCGTCCTCCGGCAGGTTTGCGCCAAGCCCGAGCTGCGCGACATCGCCCGTTTCAAGTAGTAATTGCCGTAGGCACCCATGGTGTCGGTGTTCATCGACCAGTTGTTGGCCACGCGAGCAAGCGTTGCGATTTTCCAGTCCATCAGCTTTTGAGCTTCGGCCGGAACATCTTTCAAGGCCTCGGCGATGTCGGGCGCGACCTTGCTTTTATCGAAGCTTTCGCCCGGCTCTATCCCGATCCGCTTCATCCGGCTTATGATCGGCTGGTCGGTGGCGTGCGGCTTCAGCAGTTCCGTTGCGTAGGCGAAGAAGTCCTCTGCCGCCATCCCGTCGACTGTCTTCTTTGGCGGAGTTTTCATATCGATGTCTGGATCGATCGTGACCTTGGCCGGCTCGGCCGTCTCCCCTCAACGCGCAAAGAGCGCTTGCGCAGCGCGTGAACTATGCGCTCAAAAATTGTAAGCGCCAATACTCTAAAATAAGAAGGATGGAGAGACCGGAAGCCGACGCAGGCCGGTCCGACTTTTCCCGCTGGTGTTTACCCGCCGCGAAGAGACTACGCGATCTCATTCATTCTTGCTGTGTGTCAAAACAAAAGCCGCTTCGCGTCGCAAAAGAAACGTTGTGCCGCATTTGGATTTGCGATTTGTATGGCCGACGAGAAGGGACCTTTCCCCGAAGGAGATGAAGGCGGATGCGCAGATACTCGGTTTTTGCCGTGGCACGGGAGGCCTTGCGAGGCCACAAGGGCTGGGAGAAGCAATGGACTTCGCCGGAGCCGCGCGCCGAATACGACGTCATCATCATCGGCGGCGGTGGGCACGGTCTGGGTGCGGCCTATTATCTCGCCAAGGAGCACGGCATCACCAATGTCGCGGTCCTCGAAAAGGGCTGGCTCGGCGGTGGTAACACCGGTCGCAACACGACCATCATCCGCTCGAACTATCTCTACGAAGAGAGCATGCATATCTACGAGCATTCGATGAAGCTCTGGGAGAACCTGTCGCAGGATCTCAACTACAATGTCATGTATTCGCCGCGCGGCGTGATGATGCTGTCGCACAATGTGCATGACCAACAGTCCTTCAAGCGCCATATCCATGCCAACCGCCTCTACGGTATCGACAACGAGTGGCTGACGCCGGAGCAGGCCAAGGCCTATTGTCCGCCGCTCGATATCTCTGCCAGCGCCCGCTATCCGATCAATGGCGCTGCCCTGCAGCGTCGCGGCGGCACGGCGCGTCACGATGCGGTTGCCTGGGGCTATGCCCGTGCGGCGTCCGATCGCGGCGTCCACATCATCCAGAACTGCGAAGTGACCGGCATCCGCCGCGGCCCGGACGGGCGCGTCACGGGTGTCGAGACGAACCGCGGGTTCATCGGCGCCAAGAAGGTCGGTGTTTCGGCGGCCGGCCACACGACGACGGTCATGAAGATGGCCGACGTGCGCGTGCCGCTGCAATCGAGCCCGCTGCAGGCGCTGGTGTCCGAGCCGCTGAAGCCGATCTTCCCCTGCGTGGTTATGTCCAACACGGTGCATGCCTACATCTCGCAGTCCGACAAGGGCGAGCTCGTCATCGGCGCCGGCACCGACCAGTACAATTCGTACAGCCAGACCGGCGGTCTGCAGATCATTACGCACACACTCGATGCGATCTGCGAGCTGTTCCCGATGTTCCGCCGCGTCAAGATGATGCGCCAGTGGGGCGGCATCGTCGACAACACGCCGGACCGTTCGGCGATCCAGTCGAAGACGCCGGTTGCGGGGCTCTACGTTAACTGCGGCTGGGGCACCGGCGGCTTCAAGGCGACGCCGGGTTCGGCCAATCTCTTCGCGCATCTGATCGCGCGCGACGAGGTGCACAAGTTCAATGCCGGCCTGACGCTGGACCGTTTCCGCACTGGCCGTCTCATCGACGAAGCCGCCGCTGCCGCTGTCGCCCACTGACACGAGGACACCATGCTTCTTATCTACTGCCCATACTGTCAGGAAGAGCGCTCCGAGCTCGAATTCCGTGGCGCCGGCGATGCCCATATCGCTCGCCCGACCGACATTGCTTCCATCTCCGATGAGGCGTTCGAGGAATATTTCTTCCTGCGCGACAACCCGAAGGGGCTGATCTTCGAACGCTGGCGCCACCAGCACGGATGCGGCCGCTTCTTCAACGCGGCGCGCGACACGATCAGCGACAAGTTCATCATGACCTACAAGGCAGGCGAGCCGAAGCCCGCGATCGGCGAAGCCGCCGTTCCACACGCTCCCGTCGAGACCTACGAAGCGCTCGAAGGAGAAGCACAATGAGCGGCACGAACCGTATTGCAGGCAAGGGCCGCCTGACGCCTGCCAGAACTGCGCGCTTTACCTTCGATGGCAAGAGCTACACGGCGCTCGAGGGCGATACCGTCGCCTCGGCGCTGATTGCCAACAACATCCATCTGGTCGCCCGCTCGTTCAAGTATCACCGCCCGCGCGGCATTCTCTCGGCCGGCGCCGAAGAGCCGAACGCGCTGATCGACGTTGCGCGCGACAGCGCCCGTAAGCAGCCGAACGTGCGCGCCACGGTGCAGGAAGTCTTCGACGGCATGATCGTCGAATCCCAGAACCGCTTCCCGTCGCTGTCCTTCGATATCGGCGGCATCAACAATCTGCTGTCGCCCTTCTTCGCGGCGGGCTTCTACTACAAGACCTTCATGTGGCCGAAGGCGGCCTGGAAGCATGTCTATGAGCCGATGATCCGTCGCGCAGCCGGTCTCGGCGTGGCCCCCAAGGAAGCCGATCCGGATCACTATGCCAGCCGCTACGCGCATTGCGACGTGCTGGTCGTCGGTGCCGGCGTCGCCGGTCTTTCGGCGGCCCTTGCTGCGGCTCATGCCGGTGCCAAGGTGATCCTCTGCGACGAACAGGCGGAAGCCGGCGGTGCGCTGCGTTTCGACAGCGGCGTCAAGATCGATGGTCTCGGCGGCTATGAGTGGGCGCAGAAGACCGTTGCCAGCCTGAAGGCAATGGACAACGTGCAGGTTCTCACCCGCACCACCGCTTTCGGCTATTACAATCACAACTTCGTCGGTCTCGCAGAGCGCGTTACCGACCATGTGGCAAACCCGAGCCGACACCTGCCGCGCGAGCGTCTGTGGCAGCTGCGCGCCAAGCGTGTCATCCTCGCCAACGGCGCGATCGAGCGCCATATGGTGTTCCCGAACAACGACCGTCCGGGCATCATGTTGGCCTCGGCCGCGCGCATGTATCTCAACCAGTACGGCGTCGCCGTCGGCCAGAAAGTCGGCGTCTACACGGCGCACGACTCTGCCTACGAGGCCGCCTTCGACCTGAAACGCGCCGGTGTCGAGATCGCCGCGATCGTCGATTGCCGGCAGACGCCGGGTGCCGTCGTTCTGGCGGAAGCCCGCTCGCTGGGTATCGACGTACTCGCCGGTCAATCGGTCGTCAACACCTCGGGCAAGCTGCGCATTTCGTCCATGACAGTTGCCCGCAACGGCGGCGGCTCTCCACGCAAGATCGCGGTCGATGCGCTGCTGGTCTCGGCCGGCTGGACGCCTTCAGTGCACCTGTTCTCGCAGTCGCGCGGCAAGGTGAAGTTTGAGCCGGAAACGCAGCGCTTCCTGCCCGGCACCTATGCGCAGGATTGTCTCTCCGTTGGCGCCTGCAACGGCACGGATGATCTGCAGCAGACGATCGAGGAATCGCTTGCCGCGGGTGAACTGATGGCCCAGGCGGTCGGCAAACCATCCGGCGGCAAGATCGCCATCACCGCCGAGCAGGCGCATCAGTGGACTGGCGGCATGATCGGCGCCGCCGAAGGGGCGGGTCCGGAGACCAGCACCAAGGCGTTCATCGATTTCCAGCACGACGTCTGTGCCAAGGATATCCGCCTTGCCGTGCGCGAAGGCATGCACTCGATCGAGCATATCAAGCGCTTCACCACGAACGGCATGGCGTCGGATCAGGGCAAGCTCTCCAACATGCATGGTCTGGCGATTGCCGCCGAAATGCTGGGCAAGGAGATCCCACAGGTCGGTCTGACGACCTTCCGTGCGCCCTACACGCCGGTCACCTACGGTACGCTGATCGCGCATTCGCGCGGCGAGCTGTTCGACCCGGCGCGCAAGACGCCGTTGCACCAGTGGGAAGAAGCGCAAGGTGCAGTGTTCGAGGATGTCGGCAACTGGAAGCGCGCCTGGTTCTATCCGCGCGCCGGTGAGACGATGCATCAGGCGGTCGCCCGTGAATGCAAGACGGCGCGCGATGTCGCCGGCGTGTTCGATGCTTCGACGCTCGGCAAGATCGAAGTCGTCGGCCCCGACGCCGCCGAGTTCATGAACCTCATGTACACCAACGCCTGGGACACACTGAAGCCCGGCAAGTGCCGCTACGGCATCATGACCCGCGAAGATGGCTTCGTTTACGACGACGGCGTCGTCGGGCGTCTGGCTGACGATCGCTTCCATGTGACGACGACGACCGGCGGTGCGCCGCGCGTTCTTCACCACATGGAAGACTATCTGCAGACGGAATTTCCGCATCTCAAGGTATGGCTGACTTCGGTGACCGAACAATGGGCGGTCATTGCCGTGCAGGGGCCGAAGGCACGCGAGATCATTGCCCCGCTGGTCGAGGGCGTCGATATTTCCAACGAAGCCTTCCCGCATATGAGCGTTGCCGAGTGCACGGTCATGGGCGTGCCGGCGCGTCTGTTCCGCGTGTCGTTCACCGGCGAGGTCGGCTTCGAAATCAACGTGCCGGCCGACTACGGCCAATCGGTGCTGGAAGCGGTCTGGGCCAATGCAGAGCCGCTCGGCGCCTGCGTCTACGGTACTGAAACGATGCACGTTCTTCGTGCCGAGAAGGGCTATATCATCGTCGGACAGGACACGGACGGTACCGTCACGCCTCACGATGCCGGTCTTTCCTGGGCGGTTTCCAAGAAGAAGACGGATTTCGTGGGCATTCGCGGGCTGAAGCGACCGGATTTGGTGAAGGAAGGCCGCAAGCAGCTCGTCGGTCTCGTCACCAAGGATCCCAATCTGGTGCTCGAAGAGGGTGCGCAGATCGTCGCCAACCCGAACGAGCCGAAGCCGATGACGATGCTCGGCCATGTGACCTCGTCCTACTGGTCGGAAAATCTTGGACGATCGATCGCCTTTGCGCTGGTCGCCGATGGCCGCAAACGGACGGGCGAAACGCTCTATGTGCCGATGCCTGACAAGACGATCGCCGTCGAGGTGACTGATATGGTGTTCTTTGACAAGGAAGGAGGCCGCATCAATGGCTGATATGGCAGTTCGCAGATCCGCTCTTTCCGGCCAGCATGGCGGCTCGGCCACGGTACGGCTGACGCCAGCCCCGGCGGCAAGCCGCGTGGCGCTTCGCGCGCCGGCGGAGTCGCTCAAAGCTCTTTCCTCCGCGCTTGGTGTCACGGTGCCGGCTTCCCCGAAAACCTCCGGTCGCAAGGGTGGTCGTGCCGCCCTCTGGCTCGGCCCGGATGAATGGCTTGTCATCGACGAATCCGGGGCAGACCTGATGGGTGCGCTCGCCAAGTCGGGCGTGCTGCATTCGGCCACCGACGTCTCGCATCGAAACGTCGCGATTATCGTCTCCGGCCCCGGGGCGGAAGCGACGATCTCTGCGGGCTGCCCGCAGGATCTGTCGCTCGAGGTCTTCCCGGTCGGCGCCTGCTCGCGCACGCTGTTCGGAAAGGCCGAGATCGTGCTCTTCCGCACCGAGGACGATACATTCCGAGTCGAATGCTGGCGTTCGTTTGCGGATTTCGTATTCGGCCTGCTGGCCGAGGGCGCCGAAGACGCGGCGCATTAAGCGCTGCTAACTTGCAATGCCCGGCCGGGGATGGTGCTCTTGTGCCGTCCCCGATCGGCTTGAAGTTGTATGACGGCTGTCATTCGTGTCATCATCCACCGGGTGCGCGCGGTCCGTTTCGAAGCGGCGTCGCAACGAGTGGGGGATGTCTTCGATGATGCTGCATCACGTTTCCATTGTCGCCATGGATCTCGACCGTTCGGTCGCGTTCTATCGCAATGTCTTCGGTCTCAAGCAAATCGAGAGGCCACCTTTCAGTAGTGTTGGAGCGTGGTTCGCCTGCGGGGCGTTGCAGGTCCACATCATTGTCAATCCGGCCGGAACCTTCCGGCGTGCGGCGACCATAGACACGACCGACGGACATTTCGCGTTCCGTACCGATGATTTCGAGGGATGTATCCGGGGGCTGATTGCGAAGGGTTTTCGCGAGGATGCTCCAGAGGGCGATCCCTGGCGGTTGCGTGTCAGGCGCAATGGCCCGGCGGGGTTTCCACAAGCCTATCTGCTCGATCCCGATCGCAACATCGTTGAAATCAACGGCGCGCCATAGCGACGCGTCAAACACCGCCCACCAATGTCAAGAGCATAAGGTCTACGCGTCGTCCGGCCGGTCCTTGGGGTCGAACTGGATGATGGTGATCCACCGCGCGGTGAGCGCCGGCTTCTTCTCGTTCTCGATCTCGATTGTGACCTCATAGGTCGTCATCAGCATGCCAGCGCCGCGAAAGCGAGCTTCGGCGAGGACAAAGTGGCCGCGGATGCGTGCCCCCGATTTGACCGGCGAGAGGAAACGGACGTTCTCGAAGCCGTAATTGATGCCCATGGTCTGTTCGCGGACCTTCGGCAGGCCGTTGTAGTTCATCGCCGAGAGCAGCGAGAGGGTAAGAAAGCCGTGGGCGATGGTGCCGCCGAAGGGACTTGACGCAGCGCGCTCCGGATCGACGTGGATGTACTGATGGTCGCTGGTCGCATGCGCAAACGCATCGATCATCGCCTGATCGACGACAATCCAGTCCGAGAGGCCGGTTTCAGTGCCGACCAACCCACGTACATCCGCGAGCGAAATTTCCTTGGCCATTGATTCCCCATGAGAAAGCGGCTGCGCAAGCCTTACAATGGGATTGTGACGATTGCGACAAGGAATTGCAGGCGGGAGCCCGTCAGATCAACTTTCGAGATAGAAAGCGACCGAGCGGCGCGGCACGATGGCAGAAGTTGCGGATTTCTTCGGCGCATCCGGGGCAAGAAGCCGCCATGACGGCGGTCCGGGTAATGTAAAGATTTCCTCGCCGCCCGAGCGATTGAAGAGAACCGCCAGCCGCGTGGCCTTATTGGTTTGGCCATCGCGCGTCGAAAGCACCATTCCGAGCGTGGAAAAGTTCGGCGTCTCCCACTCTTGCACGCTCATCGGCTGACCGGAGGGCGAGATCCATTCGACATCGCCGTTGCCGTTGAGGAAGCCCATTTCCGAGAAGGCGGAGAAGCGCTTGCGCAGGCCGCAGATGAATGCGGTATGGGCGATAAGTTCGTCGTCGAGCGCTGCCCAGTCGACCCAGGTGATCTCGTTGTCCTGGCAATAGGCATTGTTGTTGCCGCGCTGAGTGCGGCCGGCTTCGTCGCCTGCCGTCAGCATGATGCTGCCGCGGGTGACAAAGAGCGTGGAGAGGAGCGCCTTCAGGTCGTCATGGCGCTTGCGAATGATATCGGGGTAGCGGGTTTCGCCCTCGACACCGTTGTTCCAGCTGTGGTTCTCGTTGTGGCCGTCGCGGTTTTGCTCACCGTTCGCCTCGTTATGCTTGCCGCTGTAGGACACGACATCCCTCAGCGTGAAGCCGTCATGGGCGGCGAGGAAGTTGACGCTGCGCGTCCCTGTCCCGGCGTTTCGGGAGAAAATATCGGAGGAGCCGGCAAGGGCGGTCGCGAGCGGGCCGGTCTTGTAGTCGTCGCCGCGCCAGTAGCACCTGACATCGTCGCGCACGCGGTCGTTCCATTCGAGGAATGGTGCCGGAAAATTGCCGAGCTGATAGCCGCCTGGGCCGATGTCCCAGGGCTCGGCGAACATTACGCGGTCCGCCAGCACATCATCGGCGAGCATCGCCGTCAACGTTTCGCCATGTGCCACGAACCCGTTTCCCGTGCGGCCAAGCACGGGGGCGAGGTCGAAGCGGAAACCGTCAATCCCTGCGCCGAGTACAAAGTGGCGTAGGCTGTCGATGATCAACTGCCTGATATAGGGATGATCGCAAGCGACGGTGTTGCCGGTTCCGGTATCGTTGACCAGTTCGCCCGGCCGACCGGGCAGGTGGCGATAGAAAGAGAGATTGTCGAGGCCGCGCAGCGACAGCGTCGTGCCGAAGCGGTCGCTTTCGCCGGTGTGGTTGAAGACGAGATCGAGGATGACGGCGATGCCTTCCGCATGGAGCGTCGCAACGGTGTCGCGTAGTTCCGCCATGCCGCCAGGGACAAGCCGCGGATCCAGCGCCATGAAGGCAATGGGGTTGTAGCCCCAGCTGTTTCGCAGGCCGAGCGGCGGCAGATGGCGCTCGTCGATCCAGGCGGTGATCGGCATGAGCTCGACGGCGTCGACGCCGATGCGCTTGAGATGGGTAATCACCGAGGGATGTGCCAAAGCCGCGACCGTGCCGCGCTGGGCTTCGGGGACATCCGGATGCAGGATGGTGAAGGGCCGGACAGCGACTTCGTAGACGAAGCCGCCCGGCTTAAAGAGGGGCTTTGCCGGTCTCACCGTGATATCGCGGGTGACGACCGCCTTCGGCACGAGATGCTGTGTCTCGGCGCCGAAGGCGCCGAGCAGGGGATCGTGGTGGAAGGGGCGATCGAGTTCCTTGGCGTAGGGATCGACCAGCAGTTTCGACGGGTCGAACCAGAGCCCGCTGTCAGGCGCATAGACGCCATCGGCGCGGTAGCCATAGCGCGCGCCTTCCTTCAATCCGTCGACGAAAAGGCGATGGACATGGTCATCGCCGCGTTCCATCGGCAGGCGGGCCAGTTCCTTGTCGTCGTCGCTGAACAGGCACAACTCGATCTGTCCGGCATTGTGCGACCAGACGGCGAAATCAACGCCGGTCTCAAAGATGCTTGCCCCGCCTTGCCCGGATTTGTTCGCCGCCATGCTGCTCCGGTCAGGTGATCACGGAGGGAGCATCGCGGCCTGTGCGGCTGCGGATATCCGCGATGGTCTCGGCGGCGGCGATAAGATCGGCGAGCGCCTGCTGCGTCTCGATGTTGTGGCGGGTGGAATCCGGTTCGTACCGCTCGAGGTAGACGCGCAAGGTGGCGCCCGATGTTCCCGTTCCCGAGAGACGGAAGACGACGCGCGAGCCGCCTTCGAAGAGGACACGAATGCCCTGATGCTCGCTGACGGACTTGTCGACCGGGTCGTGATAGGCAAAGTCATCTGCCTTTTCGACTCTCAGTGGGCCGAAGGCTTGGCCCGGCAGGGAAGCAAGCTGGCTGCGCAGGTTGGCGATCAGGCCATTTGCTGCGTCGGTATCCACGCCTTCATAGTCGTGGCGCGAATAGTAGTTGCGGCCATAGGTCTGCCAGTGCTGGGTGACAATGTCCTGGACGCTCTCGCCGCGGACGGCCAGAATGTTCAGCCACAGCAGAACCGCCCAGAGGCCGTCCTTCTCGCGCACGTGGTTGGAGCCGGTGCCGGCGCTTTCCTCGCCGCAGATCGTCGCCATCCCGGCATCGAGCAGGTTGCCGAAGAACTTCCAGCCGGTCGGCGTCTCGTACATGCCGATGCCACGGCGCTCGGCGACGCGATCGGCCGCACCAGAGGTCGGCATGGAGCGGGCGATGCCGGCGAGACCGCCGGAATAGCCGGGCGCGAGATGGGCGTTGGCCGCCAGGATCGCAAGGCTATCGGACGGCGTCACGAAGATGTCGCGGCCGATGATGAGGTTGCGGTCGCCGTCGCCATCGGATGCTGCGCCGAAATCGGGCGCATCGTCGCCCATCATCTCGTCGTAGAGTTCCTTGCAGTGAACCGGGTTCGGGTCGGGATGGTGGCCACCGAAATCGGGCAGCGGCATGAAATTGCGGACCGAGCCGGACGGGGCGCCGAGGCGGTTTTCGAAGATTTCCTTCGCATAGGGGCCGGTGACGGCGCTCATCGCATCGAAGGCGATGCGGAAGCCAAGGCTGATGAGGTTGCGGATGGCTTGGAAGTCAAACAGCTCTTCCATGAGCGCCGTGTAGTCTTCGACCGAATCGAGCACCGAGAGAATCATGCCACCAGGCAGCTCGTCCTTGCCGATGCGATCGAGGTTCACATCCGCGAAGTCGGCGATCTTGTAGGTGTCGATCACCTTGGTGCGCGCATAAATCGCGTCGGTGATCTTCTCCGGCGCCGGACCGCCGTTGCTGATATTGTACTTGATGCCGAAGTCTTCGGTGGGGCCGCCCGGGTTATGGCTGGCCGAGAGAATGATGCCGCCGAAGGCCTTGTACTTGCGGATGATGTGCGAGGCTGCCGGGGTCGACAGGATGCCGCCCTTGCCGACGATCACCTTGCCGAAGCCATTGGCGGCGGCCATCTTGATCGCCTTCTGGATGACTTCCCGGTTGTAGTAGCGTCCGTCGCCGCCGATGACAAGGCACTTGCCCTGGAACCCTTCCAGCGAATCGAAGATCGACTGGATGAAGTTCTCGGCATAGTTCGGCTGCTGGAATACCGGGACTTTCTTTCGCAGGCCCGACGTGCCCGGCTTCTGATCCTGGTAGGGCTTAGTGGATACGGATTTTATCATTTTCTCTCACTTGCCTTTGGGGGCGAGGCTTGAATAGAGGGCAGCATAGCGCTCGGCGCTCTTTTCCCACGAGACATCCGATTTCATGCCCTGCTTTTGCAATTGGGTCCAGACTTTTTGATCGGCGTAGAGATGTAGCGCGCGGCGGATGGCCTGCAACAGGCCCGATGCCGTCACAGGCGAGAATTGTATCCCGGTTGCCACTTTCGCCGCAAGAGCGGCATGGTTGGCATCGATGACGGTATCGTTCAACCCGCCGGTGCGGGCGACGATCGGCACGCAGCCATAGCGCAGGCCGTAAAGCTGCGTCAGGCCGCAGGGCTCGAAGCGCGAAGGAATGATGATGGCGTCGCAGCCAGCCTGCATGAGATGCGACATCGGCTCGTTGTAGCCGATGGAAACGCCGATCCGTCCGGGGTGGCGGGCTGCGGCGGCGAGCAGCGAACCTTCCAGCGCCGCGTCTCCAGAACCCAGAATGGCGAGCTTTCCACCCATGTCGACGATCTGATCGGCTGTGGCGGCGATGACGTCCATGCCCTTTTGCCAGGTGAGGCGGCTGATAATGCAGAAGATCGGTGCATTGTCGTTGTGCAGTCCGAAGAACTCCGCGACCGAGGTGCGGTTTTCGACGCGGCTTTTCAGTGTGGTGCCGTTGTAATGCGTGTGGACGACAGGATCGGTCGACGGGTTCCAGACGTCGGTATCGATGCCATTGACGATGCCGTGGAGCGAATCGATTCGGTTTGCGATGACACCCTGGAGGCCCATGCCGAACTCGGGGGTCAGGATCTCGCCGGCATAGGAAGGGCTGACGGTGGTGATGGCGTGGGCGGTCTGCAGGCCACCCTTTAGGAATCCGATATTGCCGTAGTATTCGATGCTTTCCGTTGCGAAGGCATGCGGCGGCAGGCGGAGGCCGGGGAAGACATCGGCGCCGAACTGTCCCTGGAAGGCGATGTTGTGGATTGTCAACACGCTCGGCAATTCCGGCGTCGGGTTGTAGCGCATGTAGACTGAGGTCATCGCCGACTGCCAATCATGCGTATGCACGAGGTCGGGTCGCCAGCCCGGCATCAATCCCGCAGCAATCTCGGCGCCGGCAAGGGAAAGCGCTGCGAAGCGGCGCCAGTTGTCGGGGTAGTCCCTGCCGGTCGCATCGAGATAGGGACCGCCGGCGCGGTCGTAATAGGCGGGCGCATCGAGCACGAGGATATCGATCCCCTCGTGCTCCACTTCCAGGACCGTCGCAGGCTCGCCGAGCAGATCATCGAACTGAAGCCGGGCGACGGGATTGCGGATCGCCTTCATGACGGCAGGATAGCCCGGCATGAGGGTCTTGGTTTCGACGCCGAAACGCTTGAGGGCGATCGGCAGGGCGCCCGCCACGTCGGCGAGGCCCCCTGTCTTGATAAGTGGGAAGACCTCGGACGAAACCGAAAGAACTTTCATTGATCACAGACCCAGCTTGTCGATCATTGGCTGCGTGATGAGGCAAATTCCGCTTTCGGTTCGCCGGAAGCGCTTGGCGTCAAGAACCGGGTCCTCGCCGACGATGAGGCCTTCCGGGATGACGACGCCGTGGTCGATCACGACATTCCGGAGCTGGGCGTGCCGGCCGATCTTGACGCTCGGGAGAACCACCGCACCTTCGAGCTTGGAATAGGAGTTGGCTCGAACGCCGGTGAAGAGGAGGCTCTTGTTCAGCGTTGCGCCCGAAATGATGCAGTCGCCGGCCACGACGGACGAGGTCGCCGAACCACGGCGGTCCTCGTCGTCATGGACGAATTTTGCCGGCGGCGAGATTTCGGCGTAGGTCCAGATCGGCCAGGACTTGTCGTAGATATCCAGTTCTGGAACGATCGCGGTGAGGTCGATGTTGGCCTGCCAATAGGCATCGATCGTCCCAACGTCGCGCCAATAGGGCTCATGCTCGAAATCGGAGCGGACGCAGGATTGCGCGAAGCGATGGGCCACGGCCTTACCGTTCTTGACGATGTAGGGGATGATGTCCTTGCCGAAATCCTTGCTGGAGTTCGGGTCGGCCGCATCGCGGCGCAGCGCATCGATCAGGAACTTCGTGTGGAACACGTAGATGCCCATCGAGGCCAGCGCGAATTCCGGTTTGTCGGGAATACCCGGCGGGTCGGCAGGCTTTTCGATGAAGTCGATAATCCTGTCGTTCTGGTCAACATGCATAACGCCGAAGCCGACGGCTTCCATGCGCGGCACTTCCAGGCAGCCGATGGTGACATCGGCGCCGGAATCGACGTGCTGCTGTAGCATCCACTCGTAGTCCATCTTGTAGACGTGGTCGCCAGCGAGGATGACCATGTATTCCGGGCCGTAGGGCTCGATGATATCGATGTTCTGGTAGACCGCGTCGGCCGTGCCTTCATACCATTGCGTCTCGGAGACGCGCTGGGAGGCCGGCAGGATGTCGAAGCTTTCGTTTCGCTCGGGGCGGAAGAAGTTCCAGCCGCGCTGCATATGGCGGATCAGCGAGTGCGCCTTGTACTGGGTGGCGACGCCGATGCGGCGGATGCCCGAGTTCAGGGCGTTCGACAAGGCGAAATCGATAATGCGCGTCTTGCCGCCGAAATAGACGGCCGGCTTGGCGCGACGATCGGTGAGTTCCTTCAGGCGGCTTCCCCGACCGCCGGCAAGAACATAGGCCATTGCGTCGCGGGCAAGTGGCTGAACACGTTTTTCTACCATTTTTATCCTCCCACCAGTCTTCAGTTCTCAGGTTCAAGCATGATCGTCGCCAGCGGCGGCAAGGTGATCGACGCGGCGATGTTGCCGCCGGCGTTGACGGCCTGAACGCGGCCGCCATTGCCCTTGCCGCTGCCGCCGTAGATGTCGGCATCGGTATTCAAAATCTCGCGCCACCGTCCCTCGATCGGCAGGCGGACTGTATAGTTCTCGCGGTAAACCGGCGTCAGGTTGCAGATGACGGCGACCGGCTTTTCGCCCGGTGCCTTGCGGATCCAGGCGAAGACGGAGTTCTCGTGGTCGTCGGCGATCAGCCACTCGAAGCCATCGCCCTCGCAATCGCGGGCATGCAGCGCCGGCTTGCTGCGATAGGTAAGGTTGAGGTCGCGCACCAGCCGGCGCATGCCCTCGTGCATGCGGTACTGCAGCAGGTTCCAGTCGAGCGACTTCGCCTCGCTCCACTCGGCCCATTGCGCGAATTCCTGACCCATGAAGAGCAGCTTCTTGCCTGGGTAGCCCCACATGAAGGCGTAGTAAGCCCGCAGATTGGCGAACTTCTGCCAGTCGTCGCCCGGCATCTTGGCGATCAGCGAGCCCTTTCCGTGCACCACCTCGTCATGGGAGAGCGGCAGCACGAAGTTTTCCGAATAGGCGTAGAGCAGGCCGAAGGTCAGTTCGTTGTGATGGTGCTTGCGGTGGATCGGCTCGCGGCTCATGTAGGAGAGCGTGTCGTGCATGAAGCCCATGTTCCACTTGAAGCCGAAACCGAGGCCGCCTTCGTGCACCGGCTGCGACACTTTCGGCCAGGACGTCGACTCCTCGGCGATGGTCATAACGCCGGGATGCTCGGCGTAGATGCGGGTGTTCATGTTTTGCAGGAAGCGGACGGCCTCCAGATTCTCGTTGCCGCCGTACTCATTCGGGATCCATTCGCCGTGCTTGCGGGAATAGTCGAGGTAGAGCATCGAGGCGACGGCATCGACGCGCAGGCCGTCGAGATGGAACTTCTCGGCCCAGTAGAGTGCATTGTTGACGAGGTAGGAGATGACTTCGGTGCGGCCGAAATTGTAGATCGCGGTGTTCCAATCGGGATGGAAGCCCTTGCGCGGGTCTTCGTGCTCGTAGAGCGCCGTGCCGTCGAACCAGCCGAGGCCGTGTTCGTCGGTCGGGAAATGGGCGGGCACCCAATCGAGGATGACGCCAATGCCGACCTTGTGGCAGCCGTTGACGAAGCGCGCGAAACCCTCAGGCTCGCCGAAGCGGGCGGTCGGGGCATAGAGCCCGGTCGTCTGGTATCCCCAGGACGGGTCATAGGGGTGCTCGGTGATCGGCAGAAACTCGATGTGAGTGAAGCCCATGTCGACGCAGTAGGGGATCAGCCGGGATGCCAACTCGTCCCAGGAGAGAAACGTGCCGTCATCACGCCGCTGCCAGGAGCCGGCATGAACCTCGTAGATTGAAATCGGCTGACGACGCTTGTCGGTCTCGCTCCAGTGCTTCAGATGCGCTTCGTCGTCCCATTCCTGCAGCAGTTCGGACGCCGCGACCGAGGCCGTCTTCGGGCGCAACTCGCTGCGACGGGCAAAAGGATCGGCCTTCAGCGGCAGAAGAACGCCGTCGCGGCCGCGGATCTCGAATTTGTAGGCGACGTCCGTCGGAACATCAGGGGCGAAGATCTCCCAGATACCGGCGCCGGAGCGGAAACGCATTACATGGCGGCGGCCGTCCCAGCCGTTGAAATCACCGACGACGGAGACACGCTGGGCATTCGGCGCCCAGACCGCGAAATGAATGCCCTGTGCGCCCTCGTGCTTGATCCAGTGCGCGCCCATCTTGTCGAAGAGGCGCAGGTGGGAGCCCTCCCGCACGTAATAATCATCCATCGGTCCAAGGACCGGTCCGAAGCTGTAGGGGTCGGTCACAGCCCACTCGGCGTCCCCGCGCCGCGCGCGGTAACGCACCGGCTGCAGCTTCGTCACCGAAACCTGTCCGGCGAAAAAGCCGTCCGGATGCTGCCGACTCAGTTCCCCGATGACGCTGCCATCGAGCGCCATCGCCGTCACCTCTTCGGCACCCGGAATGAAGCAGCGGGCGACATAGGCATCGCCCGATTTGTGAACGCCGAGAACGGCGAACGGGTTGGAATGCGACCCTGCGAGGATTGCCGCTATCTCGTCTGCCGAAATCTCCCAGGGAAGTCTGACTTCAGGGGTGGCTTTCGGCGTTTTCATCCGGCTCTCCAGATTTCCTTGGCATATTGGCGTATCGTTCGGTCGGACGAGAACCAGCCCATCCGCGCCGTGTTACAGATTGCCTTCGAATTCCATGCAGATGGATCGGTCCAGAGTTGGTCGACGTCGCGCTGGGCCTGGGCATAGGCATCGAAATCGGCAGCAACCATGAACCAGTCATGCGCATAAATGCCCTCGATCAGCGCCGCGTATCGGTTTCGGTCGTCATGCGAGAAGACGCCCGAACTGATCGCCGACAATGCCTGAGACAGCTCACGCGACGCCTCGATGATGGCGCGGGGATTGTGGCCGTCGGCACGGGCGGCGGCGACTTCGTCGGCACGCAGACCGAAGATGATGATGTTGTCCTCGCCGACGTGATCGCGCATCTCGACATTGGCGCCGTCGAGCGTTCCGATGGTCAGCGCGCCGTTGAGGGCGAACTTCATGTTGCCGGTGCCGGATGCTTCCATGCCGGCCGTCGAGATCTGCTCGGACAGGTCGGCGGCGGGCACCATGACCTCGGCCAGAGAGACGTTGTAGTTCGGCACGAACACGACCTTCAGCAGCCCGCGGACGGCCGGGTCGTTGTTGATCGTGCGGGCGACGTCGTTGATCAGTTTGATGATCAGCTTGGCGTTATGATAGCTCGGCGCCGCCTTGCCGGCGAAGAGTTTGACGCGCGGCACCCAGTCCAGCTCGGGGTGCGAGCGAATCTGATCGTAGAGCGCGACGGCCTCGATGATGTTGAGCAGTTGGCGCTTGTATTCGTGGATGCGCTTGATCTGAATATCGAACATCGCCGACGGATCGAGCTTGATGCCCATGCGGCTGGCGACAAGATTGGACAAGGCCACTTTGTTGGCACGCTTAACCGCCGCAAACTTTTCCTGGAAGCTTGCATCGTTCGCGAACTTGTCGAGCGGTTTCAGCTTTTCGGCATCATCAAGGAAGTCGGCGCCGATCGCCTCGCGGATCAGCGAGGTCAGGCCGGGATTGCATTGCTGCAACCAGCGGCGCGGCGTAATGCCGTTCGTCTTGTTGTTGATGCGGTCGGGATAGAGCTTGTGCAGGTCGGCGAAGACCGTGACCTTCATCAGGTCGGTGTGCAGCGCCGAAACGCCGTTGATCGAATGGGCGCCGACGAAGGCGAGATTGCCCATGCGCACGCGCCGCTCGCCGCTTTCCTCGATCAGGGAAATCGAGCGGATCTCCGTCTCGGAGAAGGTCTTGGTCTTGCGCGCCTCGAGCAGCACCTTGGCGTTGATCGCGTAGATAATCTGCATGTGGCGGGGCAAAAGGCGCTCGAAGAGCGGAATCGGCCAGCTTTCCAGCGCTTCGGGAAGAAGCGTGTGGTTGGTATAGCCGATCGTGCCGCGGGTGATGTCCCAGGCCTGGTCGAAGTCGAGGCCGTGAACATCGCACAACAGGCGCATCAGTTCGGCGACGGAAACGGCCGGATGTGTATCGTTGAGCTGGATCGCAACCTTGTCGGGCAGCGACGTGAAGTCGTCATACTGCTGCAGGTGACGGCGCAGAATGTCCTGCAGCGATGCGGAGGAGAAGAAGAACTCCTGGCGCAGGCGCAGCTCCTGACCGGCCGGCGTCGCATCGGCCGGATAGAGAACGCGAGTCAGGCTTTCTGCCTTGTTGCTTTCGCGCAGCGCGCCGATGTGATCCCCGGCGTTGAAGGCATCGAGCAGGATCGGGTCGATCGGCTGGGCAGACCAGAGGCGCAGCGTGTTGACGCGCTTGCCGCGCCAGCCAACGACAGGCGTGTCGAAGGCCGCGGCAATGACGCGCTCGGCCGGTTTCCACACATAGCGCGGCTCGCCCTCGGGGTTGCTGACGACATCCACCGTGCCGCCGAAGCCGATTTCGTAAGCGCTTTCGCGACGCTCGAACTCCCAGGGATTGCCGTGCGCCAGCCAGCTCTCCGGCAGTTCAACCTGCCAGCCGTCGGCAAGCTGCTGGCGGAAGAGGCCGTGTACGTAGCGGATGCCGTAGCCATAGGCAGGCACCTCGACGGTCGCCATGCTTTCCATGAAACAGGCGGCGAGACGGCCGAGGCCGCCGTTACCGAGGGCTGCATCTGGCTCGAGGCCCGCAATGACGGAAACATCGACACCGAGCGAGGCGAGCGCGTCGCGAACCTGTTCCATGAGGCCGAGGTTCGAGATCGCATCGCGCATCAGGCGACCGATGAGGAATTCGAGCGAGAGGTAGTAAACACGCTTGTCGCCGGTCGCATAGACCTTGCGGGTCGATTCCATCCACTTGTCGATGATGCGGTCACGCACGACGAGGATGGTGGCAGTCAGCCAGTCATGAGGCTTGGCGACCTTCGCATCCTTGCCGATGCGGTAGGTCAGGCGCTCGATGATTTCTTCGGCGAGAATTTCAGGCTTGGAACTGCGGGGGGCGGGGGAAGGGATGGTCGGCTTCGAAACGGTGTTCATCGTCAGTCCTCGCCAATTCTGTTTGATTTCAGTGCGTTATGTCAATTTCAATCGGTTTACCGCGCACTAAAGACGCAGTTTATGCATCGTTACAACGCTCTTGCAACAAGGGAATTACCCAAACGAGAAAATTGACGAGGCTCGACGCTCCTCTGCGGAAAGAGCTTGATTTCAATCGGTTTTCCGATTTTGATACGCGGGTTTTGAAACGAAAAGCCGCTCCGGTTGGTTCCGGAGCGGCTTATTTGTTGGGAAACTGCGCGAAGATATCAGTTGATCAAGCGTGTCGTCTGATTGGAGGTCTTTGCGCCGATCTCCTTGAAGGCGGAGAGAAGATCGGACATGCTTTCTGCCTTGAAGTAGTGATTGTCGTCTGTCGCGCAATACTTCAGCAGCGCCTGGCCATTCTCAGGCGCCATGAAGGCGACCGTGTAGATTTCGATACCCTTGCTCTTGGCGGTATTGCACGTGTCCTTGGTCAGGGTGTCATACGAACGGCCACCCGATGGATCGTTGTTGTTGTCCCCGTCCGTCATGAAGACGATATATTTCTTGGGCGTCTGCTGAGTCTTGGCCTGGTGCAGCGCGGTTTCGTTGTCATTTCCGGCGTTGTTCAGGGCGGTCAAAGACGTGTAGGCCTTGTTCATAGCCCCGCTGGAATTCGTGCCGTTGGCCGCGACCAGTGCGTTGACGTAGGTGGTTACACCACTGGTTCCCCAGGCGAGCGCGGTTTCCGCATAGGTTTTGATGTCATAGGCGACGGCACCCGTGCGGGAGTAGATGTGGGTCGGGTCCGCCTTGTCCAGTTCTGCCGTCAGATTGCCTACCGCAAGCTTCAATGCTTCAATTTTAGTGTAATAGCCTGTGCAGGTCTTATTGTTGTTCCTGCCGCAGGTATAGCTGTAGGTGGTCGTCGTGAGCTCGCCCATCGACCCCGATTTATCGAGTGCGAGAAAGATCGAGACGGAACCCTGCTTTTCGGAGTAACCGCTCGCCGTTTCGCTTGCCGCGCCGATATTGGTGGTCTTGAAGCCGATGACCTGTGCCAGGCCGCTCAGATCCATGCTGTAGGAAGATGAGACACTCACGCTGTAGCTTGCGCCACCGCTGGAGGTCGTCTTGGTCGCCGTGGCAGTGGTGGCATTCCTCAGTGCGGTCGTGTCGCCAATAAAGTTTGCCATCTGCCCGGCAACGAAATCCTTCGCGAAGGCCGAGGCGGTCGTTGTGTCGATCTTTCCGTCAGCAAGGGCGGAGGCGGTGGCAAGCGCCGCCGCGTCGGAGGCTTCCTGCAACTGATGCTTCGCCATTGCAGCGTTCGTGATGTCAACGGCGAGCGCGCCCGCCCCTATTGTGACCGGCAGCAGAACTGCGCTTATGATCCCAAAATTGCCATGCCGGTCGTTCCGCAGCCGAGACAGGCTCGACTTCAGCGCTTGAAAGGTGCTCATCATGTTCACCTGAGTTAGTGCCCCGATAATGCTTAACTCATGCGCCTCAATTCTTGAGTTCACCTTTATCAGGTCGTTAAGATTCTAACGGAATGTCACTTTCTTGTGCGCAGCCTCGGTGAAAAAGCCTTCCCTGAGGGATGTGCAGCGCCAATACACCTATCGGATCTCAATCAACTCAGCGGGATCACATCCACTGCCTGGACGGCGCGTTGGCCGCCGTAGCTCTTCAGGACGCCGATGACAGGTGCGACGTCGGCGTAGTCGCGGCCATAGGCGACGACGATGTGGTCGGTGCCGGCTGGGATGTTGTTCGTCGGGTCGAGCTCGATCCAACCGATCGTTTCGCCGCACCAGACCCTGACCCAGGCGTGCATGGCGTCGGCGCCCTCCAGCCGCTCCTTGCCGGGCGGCGGAATGGTGCGTAGGAAGCCTGAGACATAGCCAGCCGGGATGCCGAGGCTGCGGAGCGCAAGGATCATCACATGGACGAAGTCCTGGCAGACCCCGCTCTTCAACTGGAAGGCCTCGAGCGGGGTCGTATCGACGGTCGTCGCTTCGGCGTCGTAGGTGAAATCCTGATGGATTTTGGCGCAAAGTGCCGTGGCGATCTGCAGCACGGTCAGTGACGGTTCGGCGCAGGCCTTCGCATATTCCGAGATCGCGCGCGTTTCCAAGAGGCGGGGGCTGTTGCCGAGAAAGTGGTGCGGGGCATCGGGCTTCAGCGACCAGACGCCCGCGACTTCATCCGGCAGCTTCGCAAGCACCGGCGAAAAATCTACCGAGATCGAATGGCTCTCCACCTGGACGCGGGCCTGCATCCGAATGTCCAGCTTCTCGTGCGGCGCGCGCAGCATGAAGGAGGTTGCCGGGTGCTCGAAGAAATCGACGAAGTGCGCCTGCTCGTCCGGCGTCGGCGAGACCTTGATCGAGCCGGCGACCAGCCGCTGACGGTTTGGCAGCGACAAGGGCATCAGCCGCATGATGTGGCGCGCGCCGGAAGCCGGTGTGTCGTAGATGTAGCCCATGTGCAGGGAGAGGTCGTATAGCACGCGCGTCACCCGAGATATGTGCGAGCAAGAAGGTCGGACAGCAGTTCCAGCTCGCGTTCGAGGCGACGATAGACATCGACACTCATCGTCTCGGGCGTCATGACGGCAAGGCCGGAGTGCAGGCGCATCGCTTCGCGGTAAAACGGCGACATCTGGCCGTTGACCAGTGCGTTCGGCAGTTGTTCGACCTCGCGGTGGATCTCGTTCATCTGGAAGAGGATCGAACGCGGGTTGAGCGGATCGAGCGCCAGAAGATCGGTCACCGTCAGGCGGGCGGTGTTGACGTTGTAGCGACGGCGATGGGTCATGACGCTGTCGCCGATCTCGAGCAGCATGTCGAGCGCGCCGTCCGGGGCGTCCGGCCCCGACATGTGGCCGAGCAGGCGCGTCATGTGCAGGCCGCGCTCGATATGGCGGCCGAGCGAGAGGAAGCGCCAGCCGGTGAAGCGATACATGTTTTCGTGCACCAGACCGGCGAAGCCCGCGAGCTTGCGCAGCAGGATCGTCATCGCATGGCTGGCGTCGTCGCCGGGCGAGATCGTCTCGTGGAACCGTCGCGCGGTCTTGGCGAGATCGGTGAGCGCCAGCCAGCCGTCCGGCGAGAAGCGGTCGCGGATATTACTGGCGGAATAGACGGCGCTGTCGATGTTGCGCAGCAGTGAGTTTGGCACCGCGTCTGCGGTGTCGATGTCGACGGCCGCCAGATAGGCAGTCACGTCGGCCAGCAGCGGCTGGCTCGGATCGGCGGCTTCCGCAAAGCGGGCGTGCCAGGCGCGTAGGATGCGCAGCGCGCCTTCCGCGCGTTCGATGTAGCGGCCGAGCCAGAACAGGTTGTCGGCGGCGCGGCTCGGCAAACTGCCCGGCATGTTGCGGGTGAAGCTGCCTTCGGCCGGCAGCAGCGTATGGCGTTCCACCGGCTTGTCGCTAACGATCCACACGTCAGCCGCAGCACCACCCGATTGCATGGCGATGGCTGAAACGTCGTCGCTGCCGCCGATGCGGGCAAAGCCGCCCGGCATGATCTGCCAGCCATTGGCCGTGCGGGCGGCAAAGACGCGCAAGGACATCGGCCGCGGCGTCAGCTTGCCGCCGATCCAGGCCGGTGTCGTCGACAGCGTCACGACTTCCTGCCCGACGAGTTTTGCGCCGTCGGAATTCAACCAATCGCCGATCGAGTCCTTGGCGGTAGCGCGCAAGCTCGAGCCGAGCACGGATTCGCCGCTGTCGTCGAAGAAGGGCGCGCGCGAATAGGCGGGGCCGATCACCATTTTCTCGATGTTCTCGGCCACATGCTCGCGCTCATCCTTCTGACCGCACCACCAGGTCGCAATCGACGGGAGTTGCAGTTCTTCACCGAACAGCCGGCGACAGATCGTCGGCATGAAGGCCAGGAGCGCACGTGTTTCGATGATGCCGCTGCCGAGCGCGTTGACGATTGTCACGCTTTCGGCGCGCAGCGCCTCGACGAGGCCGGGCGTACCGATATGCGAATTCTGGTTCAGTTCGAGCGGATCGGCATAGGCTGAATCAAGGCGGCGCCAGAGCACGGTGATCGGCTTGAGCCCCGAAACGGTGCGGACCATGACCTTGCCGTTGACGACGGTCAGGTCTTCGCCTTCGAGCAGCATGAAGCCGAGATAGCGGGCGATATAGGCGTGCTCGTAGTAGGTTTCGTTGGCGGGGCCGGGCGTCAGGACGGCGATACGGTCGTCGCCGCTGTGCTTCATGCCCTGCAGCGAATCGCGGAACGCGCCGAAGAAGGAGGCCAGCCGGTGGACGGACGTTTCCGCGTAGATGTCGGAGAAGGCGCGGGTCGTCGCGACGCGGTTTTCCAGCGCAAAGCCGGCGCCTGAGGGCGCCTGGGTGCGGTCGGCCAGCACCCACCAGTTGCCATCAGGACCGCGGCCGATCTCGAAGGCGCAGAAATGCAGATAATGGCCGCCTGCGGGAGTGACGCCAACGAGCGGACGCTGGTACTCCGGATTGGCGGCGATGAGTGCTGGCGGCAGGACGCCGTCCTCGACGAGCCGATTCTGGCCGTAGATGTCGGCAACGATCGCCTCAAGCAGGTCGGCGCGCTGAACGAGGCCGGCGGATACTGCCTCCCATTCTCGCGCATCGATCAGGACAGGCACATGCGAGAGGGGCCAGGAGCGCTCGGCGCTGCCGGTGCTGCCATAGGCGCGGTAAAAGACACCGGCATCCCGCAGGTAGCGGTCGGCCCGGGTGAAGCGCTCAGTCAGATCCTTTTCGGGCATGCCGCTCAGATGCGCGAAGAAACGCTGCCAGACGGGCCGGATGGCGCCGTTTGTGTCGACCATTTCGTCGGCGACGCCAGGCAGAGGGGCATAACCGAGTACCGCATCGTTTCCGGTGCGGCTGCGTGGCTCTTCCCTCAGTTCTGCCGTCGGTTTTTTGCCCATTTCGCCCTAACGTCTAGAATCCTACCGGTCGCCGAAGATCCAGCGTGAGCGGGAATTCCGGTGAAGCTGTCTCGGCACGCGGAATGAATTCACCTGCCGTATGCCCCCACGGCTCGAATCGCGCCAGACGCCTTGCTTCCGCTTCGTTACCATTGACCGGGAAGGTGTCATAGTTACGCCCGCCCGGATGGGCAACATGATAGATACAGCCGCCGATCGAACGCTTCGACCATGTATCATAAATGTCGAAGGTCAGCGGTGTGTTGACCGGCAAAAGCGGGTGCAATCCCGACGCCGGCTGCCAAGCCTTGAAGCGGACGCCGGCGACCGAGACACCCGCGCTGCCGGTCGGCGTCAGCGGCACGGTCCGGCCGTTGCAGGTAACGGTATAGCGGGAGGCATTGCTGGTCTCCAGGCGCACTTGAAGACGCTCGACGGAGCTGTCGACATAGCGCACGGTGCCGCCGATTGCACCTTCCTCGCCCATCACATTCCACGGTTCCAGCGCCTGGCGCAGCTCCAGTTTCGAGCCCTCGTATTCGACCTCGCCGCAGAAGGGGAAGCGGAATTCGAGCTGCGCCTTGAACCATTCCGGGCTGACGTCGAAGCCGTTCTGCTTGAGATCGCCGAGCACGTCGAGGAAATCGGTCCAGACGAAGTGCGGCAGCATGAAGCGGTCGTGCAGCGTCGTGCCCCAGCGTACAAACCTGCCGTCGGCGGGGTTCTGCCAGAAGCGGGCGATGAGCGCGCGCACCAGCAATTGCTGGGCAAGCGACATGCGGGCATTCGGCGGCATTTCGAAGCCACGGAATTCGACGAGGCCGAGGCGGCCGGTTGGGCCATCGGGGGAAAACAGCTTGTCGATGCAGATTTCGGCGCGGTGGGTGTTGCCGGTGACGTCGATCAGCGTGTTGCGGAACAGCCGGTCGGTGATCCACGGCAGCGGCGTCGGGCCGCGCCCGGGCGTGGGGACCTGGGCAAGCGCCGTTTCCAGCTCGTAGAGGCTGTCGTGGCGGGCTTCGTCGATGCGTGGCGCCTGGCTGGTCGGGCCGATGAACATGCCAGAGAACATGTAGGAAAGCGAGGGGTGGCGCTGCCAGTGCAGCACCAGGCTCTTCAGAAGGTCGGGGCGGCGCAGGAAGGGGCTGTCGCCGGGATTGGCGCCGCCGACGACCACGTGGTTGCCGCCGCCGGTGCCGGTATGGCGGCCGTCGATCATGAACTTGTCGGCGCCGAGGCGGCTTTGCCGGGCTTCCTCGTAGATCGCCGTGGTGATGTCGACGCAATCCTGCCAGTTGGAGGCGGGATGGATGTTGACCTCGATGACACCGGGATCGGGGGCGACGCGGATGACATTGATGCGCTCGTCCTGCGGTGGCGAATAGCCTTCGATGTGGACGGGCAGGCCGAGTTCGGCCGCTGCATTTTCGGCGGCGGCAATCAGCTCGAGGTAGTCCTCGATGCGCTCGACCGGCGGCATGAACACGCAGAGCCTGCCGTCGCGCGGTTCCACCGAGATCGCGGTGCGCACCGCGCCGCCGATTTCGCCGATCGTCTGCTCGACGCGGTTCTGGCTGCTGTCATCGGTCTGACGGGACGCTTCCGGCATGGCGCGGCCGCTGGGCACGAAGACTTCGGGCAGCGGCTGGCGCGGGATCGAGGGATCGGCGGGATGGATATAGGGAAAGCGGGCCGGCGGCACATAGGGCAGGGTGCCGAGCGGCAGGCGGTAACCGACGGGGCTGTCACCGGGCACGAGGAAGATCTTGCCGCGGCGGGTCTTCCATTTCTCGCTGACCCAGCGCCTGCCCGAAGCCCTGGCATTCCAGGCCTGCACCGGCAGAATGTAGCCGGTCGGTACCGTCAGGCCGCGTTCGAAGACGCGGGCGATGCGGCTGCGCTCTTCCGGATCCTTCAGCTTGGAATTGGACGGATCGACGTTTTCGGGTAGGCTGCCTTCCTTGATGATCCATTCGGCCGGATCTTCGTAGGCGGACAGCACCATGTCGGTTTCGATCGCCAGTTCCCGGGCAATGGTGTTCAACAGCTTGGCGGCGTCCTCGGCCTTGACGCCGGTGTCCCTGCCTTCGCCGGCGATCAGATCCGGGTTCTGCCAGATCGGCCTGCCGTCCTTGCGCCAGTAGAGCGAGAAGGTCCAGCGCGGCAGGCTTTCCCCGGGGTACCACTTGCCCTGGCCGTAATGCAGGAAGCCGCCAGGGGCGAAGCGCTCGCGCAGCTTGCGGATCAACATGTCGGCCTTCTCGCGCTTGGTCGGGCCGACGGCGGCGGTGTTCCATTCCTCGGATTCGAAGTCGTCGATGGAGACGAAGGTTGGCTCGCCGCCCATCGTCAGCCGTACGTCCTCGGCTTCGAGGATGCGGTCGACCTTGGCGCCAAGTTCGTTAAGCTCGTGCCAGCTGTCGTCGGAAAAGGGCTTGGTGATACGCGGATGCTCGGCAACGCGCGCGACCTTCATGTCGAAGGCGAACTCGGTGTTGGCCTCGCCGTACAGCGCGCCGGAGATCGGAGCGGCGTTGCGATAGTGCGGGGTAGCGGCGAGCGGAATGTGGCTTTCGCCGGTCAGAAGACCCGAAGTCGGATCGAGGCCAACCCAGCCGGCGCCGGGGAGGTAGACCTCGCACCAGGCATGCAGGTCGGTGAAGTCGACTTCGGTGCCCGAAGGGCCATCGAGCGCCTTCAGGTCGGGCGTCAGCTGGATGAGATAACCCGAGACGAAGCGGGCGGCGAGGCCGAGATTGCGCAGGATTTCGACCAGCAGCCAGCTGGAATCGCGGCAGGAGCCGAGCGCCAGCTTCAGCGTTTCCTCCGGGGTCTGGACACCCGGTTCCATGCGGATGACGTATTCGATGTCGTTCTTAAGCCGCGCATTGAGGCCGACGATGAAATCCGTGGTGCGAACCGGTGTGCGGTCGATGCCGGCGAGATAAGCGGCCAGCGCCGGCTCCACCGGCTGCGGCTCCATATAGATCTTCAGGTCGTCCTTGATGTCTTCGGGATAGGAGAAGGGCCACATCTCGGCGCTCTCCTCGATGAAGAAATCGAAGGGATTGTAGACCGTCATGTCGGCGACGAGATCGACCTCGATCTTGAATTCCGTCACCGGGTCGGGAAAGACGTAACGGGCGAGATAGTTGCCGTAGGGATCCTGCTGCAGGTTGACGAAATGATTGGACGGCGAGACCCTCAGCGCATGGCTGATGACCCGCGTCTTCGAATGCGAGGCGGGCTTGAGGCGGATGATCTGAGGCCCGAGGCGGACCGGCTTGTCGTATTTGTAATGCGTCAGATGATAGATACTGGCTTTGATCGACATGTATTGCCTTGTCCGCTGCCGTATCGTTGACGGCATTTGCTGTTCCCTGATGGTAGTGTGTGCAATGCAGCGAAAGAATGCAAGGCGGTAAGGTCAAGCCGGCTGAGCCTTTAGGCAGTCTTCGCAAAAGTCACTGAGGCTTTGAGGCCCTTGCCGTTCGCGCCGGGCTCCAGCGTCAGCGCCGCATTGAAGAGGCCAGCGATCTCCTCGACGATCGGCAGTCCGAGCCCGGCGCCCGGCGCGCCGGAATCGCTGCCACGCGAAAAACGCTGCCGGACGGCGGCAAGCTTATCGGACGGAATGCCGGGGCCATTGTCCTCGACGTCGAGGCAGACGGTGTCATCCGTCTCGGATATCCGGACGGTCACCTCTGCACCCTTGCCTGCATAGGCGATGGCGTTTCCAGCAAGGTTGCGTAGCAGTTCGCCGATCAGCAAAGGCTCGGCACGGACGAGCGCAGGGCGGTCACCTTCGAAACCGAGATCGATGCCAGCCTCGGCGGCGGCCGGGATGAGCTCCCCGGTGATTTCCTGCGCGATGGCCGTCAGATCGATCGAGGATGCAGTCAGCGCCTCCTTGGCCGTTGCGGCATCGATCTTTGCCATCAGCAGCAATTGCGCGAGGATTCGCTCGGCATGAGCAACGGCCTGGTCACCCTTCAAGGCCGATCCTTGTGCTTCGGTCAATGTGCCGGCACGGGCCGATAGCGCGAGCTGCGTGCGGATAATCGCAAGCGGGGTACGCAACTGGTGGCTGGCGTTGCCGGTGAAGTTGCGAAGCGCATCGAGCGCCGATTCCAGGCGCACCATGAAGCCGTTGACCGTATCGACCAGCGGCTGCACCTCGCTTGGAACCGATTGTTCGATCGGGTGGAGATCGTCGGGGCTGCGTTCGCCGATCGCGTCGCGCAGCTTGTAGAGCGGCCGCAGGGCAACTGTGACCGAGATCCAGACAATGACGGCGGCGCCTGCAATCATCAAGGAGAGGCGGAGCGCCGAGCGGAAGAGGATGGCACGGGCAAGCTGGCGACGGGCAATCGTGGTCTCGGCGACGGTTACGGCGAAGGGCACGGAGCGGATGCCTGTCGAGGCCGAACGCTTGAGCGTTGCGACACGGATCGGTTCGCCGCGGAAGGTATCATCGGCAAAGGCGGCGTTGTCGCCGACGGTTTCGGCAAGGACGGGCAGCGCCTGATAGCCGGTGATGAATTTCCCCGGTGGCCCGTCGACGCGGTAGAAGACGCGGTCCTGTGCTGCCGAGGTCAACATCTCCAGCGCGACATAGGGGATATCGACCTCGAGCGTGCCGTCTTCCGCAACGACGACGCGTTCGGCGATGGCGAGTGCCGAGCCGGCCAGCACGCGATCCGATACGATGTTGGAGGTCTGCACGGCTTCGCGGTACGTATCGGCCAGCGCGACCATGCCGATGATGGCGGTCGAGATCAGCAGCCAGAACAAGAGCCTTCGTCTCAGCGAATAAGCTGTCGTCATGGGGCCTCGGGCAGTTTGTCGAGGTAGTAGCCGATGCCGCGTGCGGTCTTTACCGTCAGGCCGTAGGGCGACAGGCGCTTCCTCAGGCGGCTGACATATTGCTCGATCGCATTGGCCGAAATGTCGTCGTCGAAGGCGGTCAGCGACTGGATGATCGCTTCCTTGGCAACGACCTTTCCTGCGCGCATGAAGAGGATTTCAAGAAGGCCAAGCTCGCGCGCGGGAATGTCCAGCGGCGTCGAGCCGGCGGAGAAGGCGCGCGAATTGAGATCGAGCGAGAGGCCGCCGAAGCTGACGGTCGCCGAATGCAGACCGGCCTGGCGGCGCAGCAGGACGCGAACGCGGGCTTCGAATTCCGAGATGTCGAAGGGCTTGATGAGGTAATCGTCGGCGCCGAGATCAAGGCCCTTGACCCGTTCTTCCGGTGCGCCCCGCGCCGTCAGGATGAGAACGGCCGACCGGTTCTGCCGGGCGCGCATGGCGCGCAGCACCTCCAGGCCGTCCATCTCGGGCAGGTTCAGGTCGAGCACGACGAGATCGAAATTCTCGGCCGCCGTGACAGCGTTAGCAGAGGCACCGTCATGCACGACGTCGACGGCATGGCCGGTGCCGCGCAGGATGGCCGAAAGCCCGTCGGCCAGCGCGATATTGTCCTCCACCAGTAGAATGCGCACGGATGTTCCCTTTATTTTTGAAAAGGATACAGGGTGGGTGCGAAGATGTCATAGCGATTTTTCGGTTTTGGTGGGGCGCCAGCTGCCGCGGCCGGAAATGGGCTGACGTGCTGGCTTGCTGGATCGTGGCCGCTGGTGCATTGTCGCGCAATGAGGAGCGTTCTTTTCCTGTTGCTGTGTCTCTGTCCCGGTTTGGCGGCTGCGGACGAGGTGTTCTATCGCGCGCGTTCCGGCAATGCGGAGGCTCCGACGCTTGTCGTCTATTCATCGCTCGACGAGCCTCTGGCGCAGCCGATGATCCATGGGTTCCAAGAGGCGAACCCTGATGTGGCGGTCAGGTACGAAGACATGCTAACGGGGGAAATCTACGACCGCATCGTGCGCGAGACGGATGCCGGCAAGCGTACGGCGGATTTCGCCTTCTCGTCGGCAATGGACCTGCAGGTGAAGCTCTCCAACGATGGCTATGCGCAGGTGAGCAACCTGCCGATGAGCGCACGCTGGCCGAAATGGGCCAATTGGCGCAATACCGCTTACGCGCTGACCTTCGAGCCGGCGGTGTTCGTCTATCACAAGCCGAGCTTCGCCAGTGAGCCGCCGCCGAGTTCGCGCGCCGAATTCGTCGATTACCTCAAGCGCAAGGGCGACGCAGTGCACGGCCGGATCGGCACCTATGACATCGAGCGCTCCGGCGTCGGTTTCCTGTTCATGGCACGCGACCAGGAGCAGTTCGGGGATATCTGGTCGGTGATCGGTGCCATGGGGGCGGCCGGCGTCAAGCTCTATTCAACGAGCTCGGCCATTCTTGAGCGCGTCTCGGACGGTCGTTTCGTTCTAGGTTACAACATTCTCGGCTCCTACGCCGCTGATTGGGCGAAGCGTCACCCTAATGTCGGGATCGTTTTGCCAAAGGACTATACCGTCGTGATGTCGCGTATCGGCCTTGTCCCGCAGGCGGCTGGTGAGCCCGAGCTGGGACGTCGCTACCTATCCTTCTTCATGTCGAAGGAGGGGCAGACGATCATGGCGCGGGAATTGCAGATACCGGCCGTCAGTCCTGAGGTTGCGGGGGAGAATACCGCCAATACGATGCAGGAACTCTTGGGCGCACAATTGCGGCCCGTTCCCGTCAGTCCTGGATTGATGGTCTATCTGGATCAGGTGAAGCGCGCGCGACTGATCGCGCACTGGAACGAAGTGCTACGCACGCAATAGGGAGTTCCTCGCGGAATGGGCTACCGGAACAGGCAGGGCCGCTGGGCGTTGGCCAGCAATTCCTGCTTGGTCGCGAAGGATCCGAAAAGCGCGAGAAGACGCTTCTCCTCTTCCTTGTCCAACCGGTGACGGCGCGCGAAGTCGCTAACGCTCCACACCTGTCGTAAGCCCTCATTTTCGATTTGCTTGGTATCGATGTGAGAACTCATGGCCCAATCCTCCTAGGCCTTACTAACGCCCGGGCGGCGGACAAGTTCCATCGAGGCCGCCGAATCGCCCGGCCAGAGCCAATTGCGGCAAAAAAGTGTCACTATGGGGTGGATACTTGGCCGGTGTCAGCTAAATGACAGCTTGTTGTGGTCCGCTTTGCAGAACTTCAGCTCCGTGGAGGCGGAGAGGTGAAGTTTCGGGAGGAGCTTGCCGGCCATATCGGACCTTGAAGTCCGTCTGCGGTGTCCTTCCCGATTCCATCGAGAACAACGCGCGGTTTCTCAGCCGCGCCCACGGAGGACATACTCGTGAGGCATACTTTCCTTGCAACCATTTTCGCAGCTGCGATCGCGTTGCCGGCCCATGCGGCCGACTACACCATCATCGCCCCCGCCGCCCCCGGCGGCGGCTGGGATCAGACCGCCCGTTCGCTCCAGACCGTCATGCAGAAGGAAGGCATCTCAGGCAACGTTCAGGTTCAGAACGTTCCTGGCGCCGGCGGCACCATCGGTCTTGCCCAGTTCACCGGCCAGAACAACGGCAACCCGAACGCACTGATCGTTGGCGGCTACGTCATGGTCGGCGCGATTCTGACCAACAAGTCCCCAGTTACCCTCAAGGACGTCACGCCGATTGCCCGCCTCACCGGCGAATACGAGGCGATCGTCGTCCCGGCTGCGTCCGACATCAAAACGATGGCCGATCTCGTTGCCAAGCTGAAGCAGGATCCGGGCTCGGTTTCCTGGGGCGGCGGTTCGGCAGGCGGCACCGACCATATCGCAGTCGGTCTGATCGCCAAGGCAGCCGGCGTCGACCCGACGAAGATCAACTATGTCGCCTTCTCCGGCGGTGGTGAAGCTCTGGCTGCTATTCTCGGTGGGCAGGTTACCGCGGGCATTTCCGGCTACGGAGAATTCGAATCGCAGGTGAAGGCTGGGCAGCTCCGGCTTCTGGCTGTTTCCAGTGATAAGCGCATCGAGGGCGTCGACGCGCCGACGCTGAAGGAGTCGGGCCTTGACGTCGCTGTCCAGAACTGGCGCATGGTTGCTGCAGCACCTGGTCTTTCGGCCGAGCAAACGGCTGCGATCACCGCCGATTTCGACAAGCTTTCGAAGTCCGCCGGTTGGCAGGAAATCCTGAAGACCAAGGGCTGGGCTGATACCTACCTCGCCGGCGATGCCTTCAAGGCACAGCTCGACAAGGACGTTTCGGCAACCGAAACCATCCTCAAAGAGATCGGACTTGTTCAATGAGCAGGGGTAACGAACCCTTGGCAACGAAGCGCCGCCCTGACTGGGCGGCGCTGGTCATCGCCATCTGTCTTTTCGTCGTCGCCGCCGTCATGCTTTGGGATGCTTGGCACATGCGCGCCATCGCCCAGTATGACCGCATCGGTCCGGCAACCGCACCCAAGGTCGTGGCCTTCGGGCTGATCGGTCTCGGCATCTGGACCATTTTCGAAGCCTGGCGCAACGAGTTTCCGGAGCGGGAGCATCAGGAAGTCGCTCCCGTCATCTGGATTGTCGCCGGCCTTGCCGCGCAGATGCTGCTTCTCAAGACAGCAGGCTTTTCGATCGCAACCGGCATTCTCTTTGCGTTCACGGCGGCCGGCTTCGGACGTCGCAAACTTTGGATCTCGATCCCTGCGGGCATCGCCTTCAGCTTCGTCGTCTGGGTGATCTTCGCGAAGCTTTTGCAGCTGACCCTGCCTGCCGGGCCGTTCGAACGAATCTTTTTCTAGGATTGGATGCGATGAGCACCTTCGAATTCCTCTTCCAGGGCATCCTGGTCGCCATGCAGCCGATGAACCTGCTCTATGCGTTCGTCGGCGTTACGCTCGGCACTGCGGTTGGCGTGCTACCGGGCATCGGCCCGGCGCTGACCGTCGCGCTCCTTCTTCCTGTCACCTACAAGCTCGATCCGGCCGGTTCGCTGATCATGTTCGCGGGCATCTACTACGGCGGCATGTATGGTGGGTCGACGACGTCCATCCTTCTCAATACACCTGGAGAAAGCGCCTCGATCGTCACCGCGCTCGAGGGCAACAAGATGGCGCGGGCGGGACGCGGTGGGCCGGCGCTCGCGACAGCCGCGATCGGCTCGTTCGTCGCGGGACTGATCGCAACGCTCGGCCTTGCTTTCATCGCTCCCTACATCGTCAAGCTTGCGCTGATTTTCGGACCGCGCGAATATTTTGCCCTCATGGTTCTTGCCTTCGTCACCGTCTCCTCGGCTTTCGGGGATTCGGCTCTGCGGGGCCTGACGTCGCTCTTCATCGGCTTTGCGCTTGCCATGGTCGGCATCGACCAACAGACAGGACAGGCGCGTCTTACGTTTGGCGTTCCCGATCTGCTCGACGGCGTCGAGGTGACGACGCTTGCGGTCGCGATGTTTGCGATCGGCGAGACGCTTTATATCGCTGCCCAGGGCAATCGTGGTGAGGAGAAGGTCGAGGCTGTCAGGGGCTCGCTGTGGATGACGGCGCAGGATTGGGGACGCTCGTGGAAGGCCTGGCTGCGCGGCACGCTGATCGGCTTCCCGATCGGCGCGATGCCGGCCGGCGGTGCCGAGATCGGTACGTTCCTCTCCTATGCTACGGAAAAGCGCCTCTCGAAGAACCCAGAAGAGTTCGGCAAGGGAGCTATCGAAGGCGTTGCCGGTCCCGAGGCTGCGAACAATGCGTCGGCGGCCGGAACGCTGGTGCCGCTGCTGACGCTCGGCCTGCCGACCACGGCGACGGCGGCGATCATGCTCGCCGGCTTCCAGCAATACGGTTTGCAGCCGGGTCCGCTGCTGTTTGCGAACAACCCGCAAATCGTCTGGGGCCTGATTGCCAGCCTTCTGATCGCCAATGCGATGCTGCTGGTGCTCAATCTGCCGCTGATCGGTCTCTGGGTTCGCCTGCTGACGATCCCGAAGCCATGGCTCTATGCCGGCATCCTGCTGTTTGCAACGCTCGGCACGATCGGCGCCAACCCATCGGTGTTCGAGCTCGGCATGCTGCTCGCCTTTGGCGTCCTCGGCTACATCATGCGGCTCTTCGGCTATCCGATTGCGCCTGCTGTCGTCGGCCTGATCCTTGGCCCGCTGGCCGAGCAGCAGCTGCGCCGCGCGCTCGCCATCAGCCAGGGCGATGTGACGACGTTGGTGATGTCGCCGATTGCCGCCGGATTGCTGATCGTTGCCGCGGCAGCCTTCATCATCCCGCTGATCCTGCGGTTGCGCGGACGCGGCGAAGTTCTGTCGCAGCTTGCGGCAAACGAGGATTAAAAGAAAAAGACTGCCCGAACCCCTCAATTGCGGCCGGCGATGGAAACATCGCCGGCCTTTTCGTCTGGTGACAGGGGCGACAGGTCCTGCCTGGTTTGAGGAGCAGCTCTTTCTTCAAGCCAGCGAAGCCCGTGATCGCGTGTTCTTGCATAGCAGGGCTGAATTTCCGTCGCTTGTGGGGCGGCCTGCGCCTCGCCACATCCAAGCTGTCAATCATAAAGCAAAGCGAGAAAAAAATGTCCTTTCGTAAGTCCGTTCGCGATGGTTTCCTTGGCCGCGCCTTTGCGGTGATCGGTGCCGCAAATGCCGTGAGCGCCAGCATCGAAGCTGGCCGTCGCCCGAAGGCCCGCGACCTGCGCGAGCTCGGCATCGACCCGAGCATGTTCGGCAGAATCAACCACTAACTTATCTGCGCTTCGGCGTGGTTTGGCGGTCCGCGATCGCCAAATACAAAACAGCCCGCAACCGGATGGTCGCGGGCTTTATTCTTTGTTCTGATGAAGCCGCACCATCGGGTGCGGCCTAGCGGATTCAGGCGTGCAGTTCCTTGTGCGCCTGCGCGCGCTCCTCTGCCTGCTCCTTTCTATTGTAGCGGATGGAGGACCACAGCGAGATGCCGATCAGGGCCGCGCCGCCAAGGCCGGTGACGACCTCGGGAATATGGAACATCGTCTGGACGTACATGATCACAGAGAGGATCAGGATCGCGTAGAAGGCGCCGTGCTCGAGGTAGCGGTATTCGGCAAGTGTTCCCTTTTCGACGAGCATGATCGTCATCGAGCGCACGTACATGGCGCCGATGCCGAGGCCGATGGCGATGACGAAGAGATTCTGTGTCAGCGCGAAGGCGCCGATAACGCCGTCGAAGGAGAAGCTGGCATCCAGCACTTCGAGATAGATGAAGGCACCGAGACCGCCCTTGGCGGCGGCGCTCATCGTCTGCTGCGAGGCATCGAGCAGACCGCCGATCACCTCGACCGCCAGGAAGGTCAGAAGGCCATAGATGGCGCAATGCACGAAGGTCGTGGCTTCTTCGTCGCCGAGGAACGACGAGAACACGAGAACCAGCGCCAGAACGAAGGCGATCTCGATACCCTTGATCGTTGCCGAGCGGGCCATGAGCTTTTCAAGCCCGGCGATCCAGTGGACGTCCTTCTCATGGTTGAAGAAGTAGTTGAGGCCGACCATCATCAGGAAGGTGCCACCGAAGGCGGCGATCGGCAGGTGCGCGTCGTTCATGATGCGGGCGTATTCCGCAGGCTCCCGCGCAGCGAGCACCAGGGCTTCCCATGGACCGATCTTGGCGGCGATCGCGACGATTGCCAGCGGAAAGATAATACGCATGCCGAAGACGGCGATGACGATGCCCCAGGTGAGGAAGCGATGCTGCCAGACCGGCGTCATTTCCTTGAGCTTGTTGGCGTTGACGATGGCATTGTCGAATGAGAGCGAAATCTCCAGCACGGCGAGCACCGTGCAGATGAAGAAGACGGTCGCCATGCCGCCGATGGTGCCGGTCGCTTGCCAGCCAAGGGCAGCCCCCAGGATCAGGCCGAGGCCGGTGAAAATGAAGGCCCAGGTGAAATAGCTGAGCGCTGATTTTTGCGGGGAACTGTTGTTCATGGCCGCACCTCGCAGCCGAGACCGATGTCGAACAGAAAACATGTGCTTGAAGAACGCGACATACCACGAAAGGCATGCGCGTGCGGCATGGTGAGCTTTTTCATCGATGAAAAATCCGCCGGCTATAGCTGCAGGCGGTACCGACATCACGAGAGCGCCGTAAAAACTCTCGCCAGAGGGGCCCGGCACCAGGTTGACCCATCGGCCGATGTCCGAGGCCGTGGGATAAGGCGAAGGTAGTGAACTTCTCGCGCCAGTCAAGATCGGCGCGATGCGCTTTATTTTTCTTTGGAACCATCCGACATTGCGGTCGTTAGTCCCTAGTTCACCAGTGTTATGCGCAATGAAAAAGGAGGCCGACGATGCACCCCTCGACCCACACTCCCGACAAACGCACGGAGAAATCCGACCGCATGAAGCGGGCGCGCCCCAACCGAATGCAGAAGGCGCAAGTGCTGCCTCCACATCAGGTCGACCTGACGCTGCCACACGGCGTTTTCGATGACGTCCACGTTCCCGCACACGTAACCGGCGGCGATCTTTCGAAGGGTGGGCCGAAGCCGGCTGTGGAGGACGATTCCACGATCGCAAAGCCGACCCGCTGACGTAATTGGCAATTGCAACCCTGACATTTTTACTCGCGACAAACAGTGAGAAAAGATGAAAACAACTTTGCTGCCGCACGACATTTGCATGAAGCACGAGATCGAATGGTAAGCGCTTCGCGCGGCCGCTGATATTCAGATCGATCTGGAAAGAATCGAGATCATGAATTCGCTGGGCTCTCGTTGGGATCCGCCGACGCGCTTGCGGCCGGACACGGCGTCCCCGGTGTAGCTCTAATGCCTTTTTGCCCGCGGTTTTCGTCGGGCGCTCCGGAGCATGATGGATCGTCACCCGGCGAGCGGGATCGTTGGAATGGCGGTTCCGCCCGCTTGCTCTACGACCAGCAGCAAATCGCGGCCATTGTCGCAAACAACCGGTAGCGGAGTGCAAGCTTGCGCCGGAAAGCCACCTGCTGGGCCCGGATGGAGCGACCCCAACTCAGAGAAAATGTCAGCACATCCGCTGCCCCTCGTCTTCCATACGAAAATGAAGCAACTGCCAACCTTTCGGAAAGGATTGCCCGGCGATAATCCGTGTGTTCACGGGAATCGGATAGATGGCAAAAACTGCGACACGCCGCCGCAAATCATCGGCACGATCGAAGAGAAGGGGAGGCGGAAGCGCTCTTCCCTGGACAATCATCGGCGTCATCGCCGTTGGTGGCATTGCGATTTACGACAACTGGAAGAGCGTGAGGCCGATGCTGGCCGCGCATGCGCCGGCCTCCATCGTTTCCCGGCCGGCCTCGGTCGCGCGGAGCGAACCTGCACGCGATTCCAGCCCAAAGCAGACCGCCTCGATCACCGCGGCGGCGCGCATGATGCCGCCTGCCACCGTGCCCATTCCGGCCAAAGCACCTGCCGTCCCGGAAAAAGCGATCCCGGCCTCCATCTCGCCCGCGCAGGCGCAGGCGCAGACCGGCAAGGCCGCGTTCGGTTATTGCGGGCAGGGAGAGCACATCAACTGCGTCGCTGATGGAGGCACGTTCTGGTACAAGGGCGAGAAGATCGCCATTGCCGACGTCGTGAGCCCTGGAATTGAGACGGCCCGTTGTGACAACGAGAAGCGCCTGGGCTTCTCTGCCAAGCTGCGGCTCCTGAACATCCTGAACTCCGGATCCTTCTCGATGAACCCGGCCGGGCAGCCGGGCAAGGCCGGCGCGCCGCATGTCGTGTCGCGCGACGGCCGGTCGATCGGCGTGCAGATGATCAACGAGGGCTTGGCCCGCAAACCCGGCTCGAATGGCGCCTGGTGCGCCTGAGCCTGGCACGTTGCCGCAAACGGTGGCCTACTTCTGCTTCGGCGCCTTGCCATTGGTGCGGAAGCTGCCCGCAAAGGCCGTGTCCTTGCTTTCGGCCGTGCATTCGATGGCAACCGGCTTGCCGCCGTAGGGATTGCCCATCGTGCAGGTGCCGGCAACTTTCACCTGACCCGTCATCTTCTGGCCGACGCCCGTCACCACAAGATTGAGTGGCATGCGGGCGTTGCCGTTGGAGGCGGGCTTGATGGCCGTGCCATCGCCTTGAAAGCCCAGCATCTTGCCGCCCGAGGTGAAGATGAAGGTGACTTGGCCATTCACAAGCGTCACGCTCGCAAGTTCGGCTTCGCAACCCTTCGTCGCGTCGACCTTGCCGACGACGAGCTTGGCGCATTTGCCGGCGAGCGTCAGGGCACCGGGCGCGCCGGGGAAATTCTGCGATGCCGCCTCCGCTGTCGTGGTCAGCGTCGCGGCGAGCAGCGAAGCGGCGGCCAAAGTTGCCAGTCTCATGTCTTTACCTCGTAGTTCTTGTCTCAGCAGTCCTGTTTGTCGGCAGCGACTTGCCATTGTTCTGTGTTCGAAATTGGTCGATAGGCCCGACTTTCAATTCTGGCAATCGGCAAAGAAAACCCGAACGAGAACGCCGGATGATCTCCCGGCGTACTTCGCGCTCCATACGGATGTCCTCTGCATGCGTGATATGGCGCTTAGGCAGAGCGATCACGAGCGATGGCTGCACGCTCGTCTGCCAGCGAGACTGCCAGTCTAGCTAAGATTGAGGGGCTGCCGATTTGTCGGTTCGCGGAAAGCGAGTATAGTCTTTTTCCGCCATGCACATTCGGGGGAGCGAAATGGGCGCTGGATCTCGCATTGCCGCCAATGCTGCGATCCTAGCTGCTATGCTGGTACTGCCATCGGCCGCGTTCTCCGCAGCGGCACTGAACGTCGATGCGCGCTCTTCAACCTGTAGCCAGATCTCCCAGATCATCCGCCAGAACAAGAAGGTGTTCGTCCGCTCCGGCTTCGGCGGCAGCAGCTTTCGCTATCCGCCTGCCAAATGCGGCTTGGGCTATACGCGCACCACGGCCAGTTTCCGGGATGCGGCGGGCAAGCAATGCGTCCTTGACTACGCCTGCGCTTACGACAGCGGATCCTTTTACAATAACCCGTAGCGTGGCGGGAGGCCGGCGCAAAGGTTGAGACGCAGTCAAGGCTCGAGCTGCACCGGAAACGAAAAAGGGCTTAGCGGTTTCCCGCTAAGCCCTTGAATTCGAATGGTGGGCGTGACAAGGATCGAACTTGTGACCCCTACGATGTCAACGTAGTGCTCTCCCGCTGAGCTACACGCCCATCCGATGGCGGCGCATAGACCACAAACCCTTTTTGCCGTCAATAGGCTTTTTTCGGTTTTGTGACATGCGCTGCCGGAAGCCTTACGCGGCAAGCATTTTGTTCACTTCCTCGACGAGGTCGCGCAGGTGGAAAGGCTTGGAAAGAACCTTTGCGTCCTTCGGTGCCTTCGAATCAGGGTTCAGTGCGACAGCCGCGAATCCGGTGATGAACATCACTTTCAGGTCCGGATCGAGTTCGGTCGCGCGGCGCGCCAGTTCGATTCCGTCCATCTCGGGCATGACGATATCGGTCAGGAGCAGCGAGAAGGGTTCTTCGCGAAGCCTGTCATAGGCGCTGGCGCCGTTGTCGTAGGAGAGGACCTTGTAGCCTGCCTTTTCAAGCGCCTTCACAAGGAAGCGGCGCATGTCGTTGTCGTCTTCTGCAAGAAGTATCTTCTGAGTCATTATCCAGACCGCTTATCAGTAATTTATGCGTGGGCTCCAGCCATTTACACTAGAGTTCGGCCAGTAAACAACCAATGAAGAGGTCATCCAAGGCGTCATCCCCATGAGATAGTATGGACTTGCCGTGCGGCAACTGGCAACATGGGCGAAGCAGTGGCCTCCTGGCAGGGTAAAGAGGGAAAAAGGGTGCAGGAAATCCCCGAATACGCACTTTTCGAGGTCCGGGAGCCTTTGTCGCACACCATTCCATTCGTCTACAACTCGCCGCATAGCGGGCGCATCTATCCTCCCGAATTTATCGCTCAGTCCCGGCTCGAGGGCGTTTCGATACGCCGCTCCGAGGACCACTACGTCGATGAGCTGTTCGGCGATGCGAGCGCGCTCGGCGCGCCGTTCCTGCTTGCGAATTTTCCGCGCGCCTATCTGGATGTGAACCGCGAGCCCTACGAGCTCGATCCGCGCATGTTCGACGGTCTCCTGCCGCCCTACGCGAACATCAATTCGCTGCGTGTCGCAGGCGGGCTTGGCACCATTCCGCGCATCGTTGCCGAGAACATGGAAATCTATGCGCGTCGGCTGTCGGTGCAGGAAGGGCTCGATCGCATCGAGGCCGTCTATAAGCCGTATCATGCGGCGCTGCGGCGGTTGATCGCCCGCACGCATGTCCAATTCGGCTTCGGCGTGCTGATCGACTGCCACTCGATGCCCGGCAATGTCCGTGTCGCCGGCACCAATGCGCGGCCGGATTTCATCATCGGCGATCGCTATGGCACCAGCGCTTCGGCCGAGCTGTCGCGCGCGGCCGTCGCCATCTTCGAGGAAATGGGCTTCACGGCGATCCGCAACAAGCCCTATGCAGGCGGCTTCATCACCGAGCATTACGGCCGCCCGTCACGCGGGCTGCATGCTCTGCAGATCGAAGTGAACCGGTCGATCTATGTCGACGAAATTACGCTGGAAAAGCGGGCCGACTTCGCCTTGGTTGCCGGAGCGATCACCGCCTTCATGCGCCAGTTGGCGGTCTATGTGGCGCAGTTCGCGACAGACTCTGCCCTGGCTGCCGAGTAAGCCTCCAAGACTGTCAAAAAAAGACCGCCTTGCGGCGGTCCAAGTCTAGGGAGGAAACACCCAAGGAGGGTATTTACAGTCGGAAGACTGTGTGCAAACGCTACTATTGCGGTGCACAATTGTCAATCAGAATTCTGCGATGCAAAAATATTGGGCAGCCGGCTAAATGCTGCCGCTCTCGTTTGCAACCGGCCGCAATTCCGCTATGAAAAGCGCCACTCGCGCGCCACCGATGGATTTCACCATGCTTCCTGATCGCTCGTTCTTCAACCGCCTTGCGGAAGCCGCCAGGGCCGAGACGCTGCCGCGTTTCCGTTCCGGGCTTGACGTGACCAACAAGCTGTCGAGCGGCTTTGATCCGGTCACCGAGGGCGACAGGGCTGCGGAAGTCGCCATTCGCGCGCTGATCGAGGAGCATTTTCCGGATCACGGCATTCTTGGTGAAGAGCACGGCAATGTCGGCCTCGACCGCGAATATGTGTGGGTTATCGACCCGATCGATGGTACGCGCGCCTTTATTTCGGGCGTGCCTGTCTGGGGAACGCTGATCGGTCTGCAGCGCGACGGTCGGGCCATTATGGGAATGATCGAGCAGCCGTTCACCGGCGAACGGTACTTCGCGGATGCGAATGGTTCCATCTACAGCGGTCCGGAGGGAGAGCGCCGGCTGCAGGTCCGCGATTGCGGCGCCCTTTCGAACGCCATCCTTTTCACCACCTCGCCGCATCTCTTTGTAGGCGTCGAAATGGAGAAATATCGGGAAATCGAAAGCCAGGTGAGGCTGTTCCGCTACGGAACGGATTGCTACGCCTATGCGCTGCTTGCAGCCGGCCACGTTGACCTGGTGATCGAGAACAGCCTGAAGCCCTACGATGTCGGCGGCATTATTCCCGTCATCGAGAATGCCGGCGGGATCATCACGACCTGGGATGGCGGGCGTCCGGAAAACGGCGGTTCGATCATTGCCGCAGGCAGCCGCGCCGTCTACGAACAGGCGATGGCTGTCCTCAATCGATAGCAGCAATCGGCACTTCCAGAGGTCACTCGGATAGCGATCGGGCTACGTGCCAAACCCTTCGACTTCCTCGACCGCCTCGGCATCGCTGCCGGGAATGAAGGCGTGAAATGCCGCAAGCGCTGCCTTGCGGTAGACATCGCGCTCCTGCAGCACCTCATGCCGCCCACCATTGATCGGCACGAACTGAGCTGCGCGGAAATAGCGTGAGATTCGCTCCTGCGCGATATAGGGCACGATGGCGTCGCGCGTCGGCGCGATCACGACCGTTGGTATGGTGATCGAAAACAGATGGCTCGGAGAGGTCACGCGGTCGATCGCCCGGAAGGAGTCGTGCAGCCAGCGCGCGGTCGGCGGGCCAAGCGTCAGTTCCGGATGGGCCGCGGCAATGGCGACGTTGCGCTCGAACCGCGTCTCGTCCGATGTTAGGGGGTTATCGCGGAACGGCTGCTCCTTGAGTTTGCGCGTTAGCGGAAACGAGCCGAGACCGAGCGAACAGGCGACCCCGGCAAGGGCGCGGATGGTGCCTTCCGACGCCGCCTGACCTGAGAGGCCGATAAAGGGTGCCGTCAGCACCATCCGCTCGATGCGTGTCGAAAGGTACGGGGCGGCGGACATCGCGATCAGCGCTCCGGTCGAATGCGCGAGAATGAAGAAGGGCAGGCGGGTATCCGGCAAAACGATCTTCTCAAGGAACGTGTCGAGGTCATGCTCGTAATCGATGAAGCGCCGGACATGGCCGTAGGTGCCCTTCTTCAGAAGCCGGTCGGAGCCGCCCTGGCCGCGCAGATCGAAGGTCGCGACCCAGAGCCCCTTGGCCGTCAGGTCGCGGATCGTCTCGAAATACTTCTCGATAAATTCGTTTCGGCCCTGGAGGAGGACGACAGTGCCCTTCGCGACCGGTGCATCAGAGCGGAAGACGGCATAGCGCAGCCGATGGCCATCGTGCGTCTCGAAGTAGCCTTCGGTGCGGTTTTCGGGTGCCGGATTGTCGGGGGTCGAAAAAAGGACCTGTTCCATGGTCGATCGATCGTGTCCTTCGCGGATTCGCCTCTAGAGTAAAGCGGATAGGCGATCGCGCTGTCAAATCAAAGAAAAAAGCTTCGGTAACGGGCGATGGATCGGAAGTTAAGTTTGGTCGCTGCCTTGCAAATCCTTGACCCCGGACGACCGGCCCTGCCTACTCCCTTTTCGGTAGGCGTTAGCGCTATTCTCCGAAGTTCAATGCAATACAACTTATTATAACATGGGCTGGCGTTACTCTTATCAAAGGAAGCCAGCATGTCATCCACGGAAGATCCGAAGCTGCCACGCAATACCGCACGAAGGCATTTTCTAGGTGTGGCCGCCGCCGCCGGTGCGCGGCTCGCCAGCGTCGCGGCGGCAGCAACGGCAGTTTCCACGTCTCCCGCGAGCGCGATGGGCCGGCGTTGGGGGAGGGGCAACTCCGGTAGAGGCGGGAACGGCTCTGGCGCAGGCGGACACGGCAGTTCCGGCGGCGGTGGTGGCGGTGGCGCGCAGTGCTTCCTGCGTGGGACGGCGATCCTTACGGATTGCGGCGAAAAGCCTGTCGAGGATCTTCGCATCGGCGATCGCGTTTCGCTTCCGGATGGCGATGCCCGCCCGATCAAGTGGGTCGGCCGCCAAGTCTTCAAGAAAAGTGGTGCAAGCTGGCACGAAGGCGTGGTGCCGATCCGCGTCTCGCGCCACGCGCTGGATAGCCGAACACCACATTCCGATCTCTACCTATCGCCTGGCCATGCGCTGTTCCTGAATGGCGTTCTGATCCGCGTGAAGGATCTGGTGAACGGCACGACAATTGCACCGGTCGTTCCTGCGGCCGACAAGTCGATCGAGTACTATGCCGTCCTGCTCAATACGCATGAAGTCATCCTTGCCGAGGGCGCTGCAGCCGAAACTTTCCATCCCTCGGACAGCAACCACGAAAACTTCTCCAATTTTGCGGAGTACGAACGTCTTTATGCCGGCCAGGCGCGCACTTCGATGACATCCTATGCGACGGTCCTCGGCGAGGAAGGCGGCTGGAAGCATTTGAAAGCGCTTCTTCTGCTTGGCGCTTCGCATTTGTTGCCGATTAGCGATCCATTCCAGGATGCCTGCAAGAAGATTAATGCGCGCGCCAAAGAGCTATCGGCCTGATTTCCTCGTCTTCGAGCTCGACCAATTAAAAAAAGACCGGCATGCGGAACTTGAGGGGTTTCGCGATGCCGGCCGGAGATCGGGCTGAAGACGAAGGGACGATACACTCCAGCCATCGGGCCAGTGTCACCCGATGGCACGATTCCTAATCCCCCACTCATGAACGGCTTCCGAACCGGCTATTCATATGCGGTTCACGCAACGTGAGTTCGCTCCTGTGCCAGGGTCTTGAACTGCGCAAATGCTATCCCCATCTCATTCCTGCAGGCGCCAAACGGGCTTGCCGAACCGTCCCGAAGCTGCCGAATAAGGGGTTTCAGGGGCAACTATCGCAACACGTCGCTTCCTTAAGGAGGACATCATGCGTCACGTAGACTTCTCTCCCCTTTATCGTTCCACCGTCGGTTTCGACCGTCTCTTCACTATGCTCGACAGTCTCGGTCAGCCTGACCAGGGCCAGACCTATCCGCCCTACAATATCGAGCGTACCGGTGAAAACACCTACCGCATTACTATGGCCGTTGCCGGTTTCGATGAGACCGAAATCACCATCGAGGCACAGGCCCACGCTTTGACCGTCAAGGGTGAAAAGAGCGAAGACAATGCGGAAGCCAGCGAGTTCCTCTATCGCGGCATCGCCAAGCGCGCCTTCGAGCGTCGCTTCCAGCTTGCCGACCATGTGGAGGTTACTGCCGCTTCGCTGAAGAACGGTCTGCTCCACATCGACCTGCTTCGCAGCATTCCGGAAGCCATGAAGCCGCGCAAGATCGCGATTGCGGCTGAGCCGGTCAGCGCGCCGAAGGCCATCGAGGCGCAGGTCGCCAACTAATCGGTCCTCCCAGGCCAATGATGCCGGCGGCGCTCGTTCGAGCGCCGCCTTTTTGTTATCGACGTCAGGCTGGGCTTGCCGTCTCCTCAACTTCCTCTTCGGTGATCCGATGCGCGGCCTTCGCCGCATACTTCTGCGCGATCACGGCGCAGACCATCAACTGGATCTGATGGAATAGCATCAGTGGCAGCACGATGGCGCCGACCGATTGCCCGGCAAAGATGACGCTGGCCATTGGCGCGCCGCTGGCGAGGCTCTTCTTCGATCCGCAGAAGGTGATAGTGATCTCGTCGGCCTTGCTGAAGCCGAGGAGGCGGCTGCCAAACATGGTGAAGCACAAGACGAGAGCAAGCAGACCCATGTCGGCGATAATGACCGCTGCAATGTCGGCGATCGAGAACGTGTGCCATAATCCCTCGACGACCGCCTTGCTGAAGGCAAGATAGACGACCATCAGGATCGAGCCGCGGTCAACCGGCATCAGCAGGGTCTTTTTCGCGCGGATCCAATTGCCGATCCAGGGCTGGAGCACCTGGCCGACGACGAAGGGCAGCAGCAGTTGCAGGAGGATCTGTCCGAGGATGTCCCATGAGAAGCTGCCATGGCCGCCGACCGAGAAGAGCAGTCCGACGAGCAGCGGCGTTAGGAACATGCCGAAGATGTTTGATGCCGAAGCCGAGCAGATGGCAGCCGGCACGTTGCCACCGGCCATCGACGTGAAGGCGATCGACGATTGTACCGTCGAAGGCAGGACGCTGAGATAAAGGATGCCGAGATAGAGGGGCTTCGGCAGGATCCATTCCGGCACGAAGCCGAGACCGAGGCCGAGGATCGGGAAAAGGCCGAACGTTGTCAGCAGGATCGCGAGATGCAGACGCCAATGCAGCAGACCGGCAATCACGACGTCACGTGACAGGCGGGCGCCGTGCAGGAAGAAGAGGAGAGCCACCGCCAGGTTCGTCGCGATCCCGAAATAGCCGGCAAAGGCGCCTTTGGCGGGCAGCAGCGAGGCGAGGATGACGGTGCAGACCAACAGCATCGTAAAGTTATCGGGTAGAAACCGGCGCATGACGGATACTCATCGAGATCGGTAGATCATTTGTCTTTCTTCCATTATGATACAGGATGCAAGGAATAACAGTTATCGTATTTCTGGATTGCCATGCTTGATCTTACGCAGCTGCGCAGTTTTGTTGCCGTCGAACAGATGGGAAGCTTCACACTGGCCGCCGAAAGGCTCGGCCTCGGCCAATCGACCGTCAGTCAGCACATCCAGCGGCTTGAAAGCGCGGTCGGACGGCGGTTGCTGGCGCGCGACACCCACAAGGTGCTGCTGACGACCGACGGCGAGGCGCTGCTTAGCCATGCGCGGGCGATGCTGGCGATCGAGGCACAGGTTCAGTCGCAATTCAGGGGACAGAGGCTGCGCGGCAATCTCCGGCTCGGCGTGTCGGAAGACTTCGTGACCAGCCAGCTACCGGCAGTGCTCGAGGATTTCGTTCGCTCGCACCCATCTGTTGATCTGGAGCTGACGGTGGCGCTCTCCGGCACGCTCTACGAGATGCAGGATAATGGTGAGATCGACCTCGTGCTGGCGAAGCGTCGGCTCGGCGATGCGCGCGGGCGGCTGGTCTATCGCGAGCCATTGGTCTGGCTTGCACGCGATCCCGAGCACGTCTTGAGCGGTGGGCCCCTGCCGTTGATCGCCTTCCCGCCGCCGAGCGTGACGCGCAGCATTGCACTCGAAGCATTGGGGCGCAGCCAGGTCGCGTGGCGGATTGTCTGTACCTGCGGCAGCCTCAGCGGACTAACGGCGGCAGCGCGGGCGGGCATGGGCGTGCTGGTGCAGCCACGCAGCATGGCGCCATCGGGGTTGAAGGAGATCGGCAAAGGCAAGCTGCCGGTGCTTGAGGATGTCGAGTTTGTGCTGGTGCCGCGCAAGGGAGCGGACCAGACACTGGTTTCGGCCCTATCGGACGACATCCTTGGCAAGGTGCGCAGCCTTCGCGCCAACGCATGACAAGCCGTTGGCTCTCAGCCGCCGGACGAACAATCGCGAGCCAGTTTCCTAACCCCAGTTATCGAGAGGCAGCGTGTCTTTAAGACCTCAGCTTCGCTATCAAGTGGCGTTGAAGCCATCGTGATAGCTGACTTTGCCCGCAGGCGTGTCGCCGTCGAACGCCAAGCGCATGAAATATTCCGCAGGCGCAGCCTCAAAGATCAGATTGGCGTCATTCTGGAAGCCGAAGCGCATGTAGTAGCCGGGATCGCCGAGAACGACGCAGCCTTTGGCTCCAATATCGGCGAGTCGCGATAGGCCGTCGCGGATGAGCTTTCCGCCAATGCCCCCTTTTTGACGGTCCGGTCTGACCGAGACCGGTCCGAGTCCATACCAGCCCTTGTCTTCGCCATCGATCGTGACGGGCGAAAACGCGACATGCCCAACAACGGCACCGTCCTCGACGGCGACGAGCGAGACGATCAGGGCGTCCGCATTACGCAGAGCGTCGACGATCTCTGCTTCTGTTTGGCTGCTATAGTCCATCGGTGCGAACGCCGCCTTTGTTATCTGGCGGATCGCCGCGATGTCGCTTAGCTGTTCAGGACGGATTTCCACTTGGGTCTCTTTCGCCGTTTTCCGATTTCAGACCGGTGCCCCGTGATAGCGCGGCTGCGGCAGGGCGGCCAGGGATAGGTAATCAACCACGCCGATCCTGCAACAAAGCTTCATGCCGGTGCAATTCTGGTTCGCCTCTTGCCTCAAAAGTTAATGGACTACTTACCATCTTAAGGCGCTTTCAACCCTATGGGTTAGGCATCTGGTTAGGTTCGGGGTCTAGGCTCCCCTGCTGGATGGTCGATCTTCGGGGCAAGGAGAACGGACCGATGACGTATGGCGTACTCTTCGTATCCGGGCTGGTTGCCTGTGTGATGCTGATTGTCGTGGCCGGACACGACGCGAAAACGACGGATAGCGGCAAGCCGCAATCCGCGGTGACGGGGCATCAGAATTGAGCCCTGCGATTCACCCTGCAAGGCAGCCCAGGAAGCCATCGACGTCTGCCTCATCAGTCGCAAAGCTGGTGACGAGGCGGACCAGCGTCTCACCCGAGCCGACGAGTTCGGGCGTTGCCGGCGACACCGGCCATTCATAGAACTTCGCGCCCTTCTCCTCGGCGGTTTTGGCCGCGCTCTTCGGGATGACGGCAAAGACTTCGTTGGCCGAGGTCGGCCATGCGAGGCGGGCCAGGTTGCTCGCGGTGATGCCGGCGCGCAGACGGTCGGACATGCCGTTCGCATGGCGAGCGAGATCGAGCCAGAGATCGTTCTCGAAATAGGCATCGAACTGGGCCGCGATGAAGCGTGACTTCGAGAACAGCTGGGCGGCGCGCTTGCGGATGAACGGCATCTCTTTCGCCTGCTCCGCATTGAAGAAGACGATCGCTTCCGCGCACCAGCAGCCGTTCTTCGTGCCACCGAAGGACAGCATGTCGATGCCGCGCTTCCAGGTCATCTCGGCCGGGCTGACACTGAGGGAGACGAGGGCATTGGCAAAGCGTGCGCCGTCCATGTGGAGGGGTAGCTTGTCCCTTTGGGCGATCGCGGCGATTTCGTCGATTTCCGACAGGCTGTAGACCGTACCGGCTTCCGTCGCCTGAGTGATCGTAACAGCCGTTGCGCGTCCGTGTTGCACGGCCGTTTGCGGGTAAGCTGCGACCTTCTCCTTCAGTTTAGTCGGATCGATCTTTCCTTCCGCGCCGGGGACGCCGAGCAGGCGGGCGCCGCTGAAGAAGTCTGGCGCGCCGCATTCGTCCGCAATCACGTGCGCTTCGGAATGGCAAAAGGTGATGCCGCCCGGCCGTTGGACGCTGGCGAGCGACAAGGAGTTCGCTGCCGTCCCGGTGCCGACGAAGACGACGGCGACCTCACGCTCGAAGACTTCGGCAAAGCGCCGCTCGACGCGCCGGTCGAGATCGCTCGCGCCATAAGCTGCGGCAAAGCCGTCGGATTCCCGGAGCAGACGTTCGGCTATGGATCGATGGGCGCCGGCCCAGTTGTCGGATGCGAAATACATGGAAGGAAACCGCTTGGGATGGATGAGGATCGGGTTCGGGGCGGGACATTACGCGATCATCCCGGCTGGTCAAAGAGGCGGCGTGGAATCCATCACAAAAATTGACTTCGGCAATCAATAAACAAAATAGTGCGGAAAGGCGTAATTTTATGTCGCATATATGCGTTGTTTCGGCAATATTAGGTCGCAAACCGCCGATTTTTTGAATCTGCACTCTTGCGTAGACAATATGTTTCTGGCATAGATCAGGTGAATTAGGACAGTGTTGCTGTCCTATTTTGGCCGCGATGGCCGAAGAGGCGCCAAAAAACCTTACACTTGTGGGGTTTCACGCTATAGTTCTTCAAAAGCGGGCAAAAGCCCGCGTGTGGAGGCGGATGGCAGGCGCGGGAGCGCACGGTTGCTTTCCCTGGAGAGCCTGCCGCCGGCGACCGGATCTTCGATAATGCAACAGCGCTGTCACGCGCCGAACCTAGGATCAGGGACGGCGCGCGACAAGAAGCCGCCCGCAGCCCCGCGGGCTCTGACAGGAGGGAAAGATGACGAAGGCGCCATCCACGGGTTTTGACGAGTTCGCGGCAGCAACGACGCGCGCGACGGCCAATACGCGTAAATTCACCTCCGGTCTGCCGCGAAAACAGGGGCTTTACGACCCGCGCAACGAGCACGATGCCTGCGGCGTTGGCTTTGTCGCCCATATGAAGGGTCAGAAGTCGCACCAGATCGTCAAGGACGGTCTCTTCATTCTCGAGAACCTGACGCATCGCGGTGCCGTCGGCGCCGATCCGCTGATGGGCGATGGCGCCGGTATTCTCGTACAGATTCCGGACCGCTTCTTCCGCGAGGAAATGGCCAAGCAGGGTATCACCCTGCCGAAGGTCGGCGAGTACGGCATGGGCCACATCTTCATGCCGCGTGACGAAAAGCAGATCGCGCATTTCAAGAAGGTGATCCAGGACGTCATCACGGAAGAAGGCCAGGTCTTCCTCGGCTTCCGTGATGTGCCTGTTGATAACTCCTCGCTGTCCAAGGCACCTGAGATCGCCGCGACCGAACCGCACCACGTGCAGGTCTTCATCGGCGCGGGCAAGGACGCTGCGACGAACGACGAGTTCGAGCGCCGCCTGTTCACGCTCCGTAAGGTGATCTCCAACCGTATTTACGACGAGTTCGACGGCGAGGAGAGCAACTTCTATCCGGTCTCGCTGTCGTCAGCGACGGTTGTCTATAAGGGCATGTTCCTGGCCTACCAGGTCGGTGCCTACTACACGGACCTGTCGGACCCGCGCTTCGAAACCGCGGTCGCCCTCGTGCATCAGCGCTTCTCCACCAACACCTTCCCGTCGTGGAAGCTGGCGCATCCCTATCGCATGGTCGCCCACAACGGCGAAATCAACACGCTGCGCTCCAACGTCAATTGGATGGCGGCGCGTCAGGCCTCTGTTTCCTCGCCGCTCTTCGGTGACGACATCTCCAAGCTCTGGCCGATCTCCTATGAAGGCCAGTCGGACACGGCCTGTTTTGACAACGCGCTCGAGTTCCTCGTGCGCGGCGGCTACTCCATGGCGCACGCCGTGATGATGCTGATCCCGGAAGCCTGGGCCGGCAACCAGTCGATGGCGGCCGAGCGAAAGGCATTCTACGAATATCATGCCGCGCTGATGGAGCCGTGGGACGGACCGGCGGCTGTCGCCTTCACCGACGGCAAGCAGATCGGCGCGACGCTCGACCGCAACGGTCTGCGTCCGGCACGTTATCTCGTCACCAGCGACGACCGCGTCATCCTCGCTTCGGAAGCCGGCACGCTGCCGGTGGCTGAAGAGGATATCGTGCAGAAGTGGCGCTTGCAGCCAGGCAAGATGCTGCTGATCGACATGGAAAAGGGCCGGATCGTTTCCGACGAGGAAGTGAAGTCCGAGCTTGCGACCAAGCATCCCTACCGCAACTGGCTGGATCGCACGCAGCTCATCCTCGAAGACCTGAAGCCGGTCGAGCCCCGCGCGCTGCGCCGCGACGTGTCGCTACTCAACCGCCAGCAGGCCTTCGGCTACACGACCGAAGACACCAAGATCCTGATGTCGCCGATGGCGACGACGGGTCAGGAAGCCGTCGGCTCGATGGGCACGGATACGCCGATCTCGGCGATGTCCGAGAAGTCGAAGCTGCTCTACACCTACTTCAAGCAGAACTTCGCGCAGGTTACCAACCCGCCGATCGACCCGATCCGCGAAGAGCTCGTCATGAGCCTCGTCTCGTTCATCGGGCCGCGTCCCAACATTCTCGACCATACTGGCATGGCGAACGCCAAGCGCCTGGAAGTGCGCCAGCCGATCCTGACAAATGGCGATCTCGAAAAGATCCGCTCGATCGGTCACACGGAGGACCGCTTCGACACCAAGACGCTCGATTTCACCTATGACGTCGAGCGTGGCGCCGAAGGCATGCCCGAGATGCTCGACCGCCTCTGTGAGCGCGCGGAAGCGGCGGTGAAGGGCGGCTACAACATCATCGTGCTCTCCGACCGCCAGATCGGACCGGACCGCATCGCGATCCCGGCGCTGCTGGCGACCGCTGCTGTCCACCATCACCTTATCCGCAAGGGTCTTCGCACCTCGGTCGGCCTCGTTGTCGAGACCGGCGAGCCGCGCGAAGTGCATCATTTCTGCCTTCTCGCAGGCTATGGCGCCGAAGCGATCAACCCTTACCTTGCCTTCGACACGCTGCTCGACATGCATGCCAAGGGCGAATTCCCGAAGGAAGTGGACGCTAGCGAAGTCGTCTACCGCTACATCAAGGCGGTCGGCAAAGGTATCCTCAAGGTCATGTCGAAGATGGGTATCTCGACCTATCAGTCCTATTGCGGCGGTCAGATCTTCGATGCGATCGGTTTGCAGCAGGAGCTGGTCGACAAGTACTTCTTCGGTACGGCAACGATGATCGAAGGCGTCGATCTCAAGGCGATCGCCGAAGAGACCGTTGCTCGTCACACCTCCGCTTTCGGCAAGGATCCGCTGCTGGCGACCACGCTGGATATCGGCGGCGAGTATGCCTTCCGCATGCGCGGCGAAAGCCACGCCTGGACGCCGGATGCGGTCGCGACACTGCAGCATGCCGTTCGCGGCAATGCCGAAGACCGCTATCGCGAGTTTGCCGAGATGGTGAACACCTCGGCGCTGCGCATGAACACGATCCGCGGCCTCTTCAACATCAAGAGCGCCGAACAGCTCGGCCGCACGCCCGTCTCGGTCGACGAGGTCGAGCCGGCGATCGATATCGTCAAGCGCTTCTCGACCGGTGCCATGTCCTTCGGCTCGATCTCCAGAGAGGCGCATACGACGCTGGCGATCGCCATGAACAAGATCGGCGGCAAGTCCAACACCGGCGAGGGGGGCGAAGAGAGTGATCGCTACATGCCGCTGCCGGACGGTTCGTCGAACCCGGAACGCTCGGCGATCAAGCAGATCGCATCGGGACGCTTCGGTGTGACGACCGAATATCTGGTCAATGCCGACATGCTGCAGATCAAGGTCGCGCAGGGGGCAAAGCCCGGCGAAGGCGGCCAGCTGCCCGGCCACAAGGTCGATGCGACGGTTGCCAAGACCCGTCACTCGACGCCGGGCGTCGGCCTGATCTCGCCGCCACCGCACCACGACATCTACTCGATCGAAGATCTGGCGCAGCTGATCTACGACCTGAAGAACGTCAACCCGACGTCCGATGTCTCGGTAAAGCTCGTCTCGGAAGTCGGCGTCGGCACGGTTGCCGCCGGCGTTGCCAAGGCGCGCGCCGACCACATCACCGTCTCCGGCTTCGACGGCGGCACCGGCGCATCGCCGCTGACCTCGCTGAAGCATGCGGGCAGCCCGTGGGAAATCGGCCTTGCCGAAACCCAGCAGACGCTGGTGCTGAACGGCCTGCGTTCGCGCATCGCCCTGCAGGTCGATGGTGGTCTGAAGACCGGCCGCGACGTCATCATCGGTGCGCTTCTCGGCGCTGACGAGTTCGGCTTCGCGACCGCGCCGCTGATCGCCGCCGGCTGCATCATGATGCGCAAGTGTCACCTGAACACCTGTCCTGTCGGCGTTGCCACGCAGGATCCGGTTCTGCGCAAGCGCTTCAAGGGCACGCCCGAGCACGTCGTCAACTACTTCTTCTTCGTCGCCAACGAAGTGCGCGAAATCCTGGCTTCTCTCGGCTTCACCAAACTCGATGACATCATCGGCGCTTCGGAGTTGCTCGAGAAGGACGAGATGCTGGCGCACTGGAAGTCCAAGGGTCTCGACTTCAGCCGCATCTTCCACAAGGTCGAGGCGCCGAAGGATGCGACCTACTGGACAACCCGCCAGAAGCACCCGATCGACGACATTCTCGATCGCAAGCTGATCGCGGAGGCCGAGTCGGCATTGTCTTCGAAGACGCCGGTTGCCTTCGAAGTCGATATCAAGAACGTCGACCGTTCGGCGGGCGCGATGCTGTCCGGCGAAGTCGCCAAGCGTTACAACCATCGCGGCCTCAAGGACGACACGATTAACGTGACGCTCAAGGGCACGGCAGGTCAGTCGTTTGGCGCCTTCCTGGCGCGCGGCATCACCTTCAACCTGATCGGTGACGGCAACGACTATGTCGGCAAGGGCCTTTCGGGCGGCAAGATCATCGTCCGGCCGCCGGAGAACTCGAAGATTGTCGCGGAAGAGTCGATCATCGTCGGCAACACCGTGCTCTACGGTGCGACCGAAGGCGAGTGCTACTTCCGCGGTGTCGCGGGCGAGCGCTTCGCGGTCCGTAACTCGGGTGCGATCGCCATCGTCGAAGGCGTGGGCGACCACGGCTGCGAATACATGACGGGCGGTGTCGTTGTCGTGCTCGGCTCGACGGGTCGCAACTTCGCGGCCGGCATGTCCGGTGGCGTCGCCTATGTGCTCGACGAGGCGGGCGATTTCGCCAAGCGCTGCAACATGGCGATGGTCGAGCTCGAGCCGGTTCCGGAGGAGGACGACATGCTGGAGAAGCTGCATCATCACGGCGGTGACCTCATGCACAAGGGCCGCGTCGACGTCTCCGGTGACATGACGCGCCACGACGAGGAGCGCCTCTACCAGTTGATCTCCAACCATCTGCACTACACGGGTTCTACCCGCGCCAAGCAGATCCTGGACAACTGGGCCGACTACCGTCCGAAGTTCCGCAAGGTCATGCCGGTCGAGTACCGCCGTGCCCTTGAAGAAATGGAACGCGCCCGCATGGGAATTGCGGCGGAGTAATGCTCTTGAATCGCTAGGTCTATAACTGCTCTGACGAGGGGCACGGAGATACCGGAAAGGACGCTGATGAGAAATCGATGGTCGCTGTTCCACTTCTTCATATCCCTGTGCCTCGCCGTCGCAGTTTGCGCCGGGACCTCATATCTCGGCGGTGACCTGAGAACGGAATTTGCAGCCCTGGGTGCGGTCATGGGACTCGCCTGCTGTTACTGGGGACCTCTGGGTCTTGGGCTTTGAGATGATGAGGGACGAAAATATGGGTAAGGTCACAGGTTTTCTGGAAATCGACCGGCAGGTGGCGAAGTATCAGCCTGCCTCGGATCGCATCCGGCATTTCCGCGAATTCACGATCCCGATGTCGGACCAGGAAGTGCAAAAACAGGCAGCCCGCTGCATGGACTGTGGCATTCCCTATTGCCATGGGCCGACGGGTTGTCCTGTCCATAACCAGATTCCGGACTGGAACGACCTCGTCTACAACAACAACTGGGAAGCGGCGATCCAGAACCTGCATTCCACCAACAACTTCCCTGAGTTTACCGGCCGCGTCTGCCCGGCGCCCTGCGAGGAAGCCTGCACGCTGAACCTCGAAGACACGCCGGTTGCGATCAAGACCGTCGAGCAGGCGATTGCCGACAAGGCCTACGAGCTCGGCTTCATCCGCCCGCAGCCGGCGACGGTCCATACCGGCAAGAAGGTTGCGATCATCGGGTCCGGCCCGGCCGGCATGGCGGCTGCGCAGCAGCTCGGCCGTACGGGTCACGAGGTTCACCTTTATGAGCGCGAGTCAAAGCCCGGCGGCCTGCTGCGCTACGGCATTCCTGATTTCAAGATGGAGAAGAACTTCATCGATCGCCGCGTCGAGCAGATGAAGGGCGAGGGCGTGACGTTCCATTGCGGCATCAATGTCGGGGTCGACGTGATGGTCGAGCAGCTGCTCGCCGATTACGATGCGGTGCTCTATTGCGGCGGTTCGGAAACGCCCCGCGAAGCGGGTATCCCGGGCATCGAGCTTTCCGGCGTCCATGATGCAATGCCCTACCTCGTGCAGCAGAACAAGCGCGTTGGTCGCGAAAACATCGACAGCGTCGGGTGGGCGTCCGACCCGATCCTCGCCGGCGCCAAGCATGTTGTCGTCGTCGGCGGTGGCGATACCGCGTCTGACTGTGTCGGCACGGCGTTCCGTCAGGGTGCCGTGAAGGTGACCCAGCTCGACATTCGCCCGCAGCCGCCGGAGAAGGAAGACAAGCTCGCCGTCTGGCCGTTCTGGGCGACGAAGATGCGTACCTCGTCCTCGCAGGCGGAAGGCGCGATCCGCGAGTTCCAGGTCGCAACGCTCGAATTCGTCGGCGAAGACGGCCAGCTTACCGGCGTGAAGTGCTGCGAAGTCGACGAGCGCCGCAAGCCGATTGCCGGCACGGAATTCATCATCAAAGCCGACCTCGCCTTCATCGCGATCGGTTTCAGCGGTCCGTTCAAGGACAGCGTGCTGAAGGAGCTCGACGGCAAGCTGACGCTCAATACCGACCGTCGGGGCTCGACCAACGTTGTTGCCAACGACCGCGACTACAAGACGTCGGTCGACAAGTTCTGGACGGCAGGCGACGTGCGCCGCGGCCAGTCGCTAGTCGTCTGGGCGATCCGCGAAGGCCGCCAGGCCGCCCGCGCCATCGATGAAGCCCTGATGGGCTCGACGGTTCTGCCGCGTTAAGCAAAGCCGTTTTATAATGAAGTTTGGGCCGCTTCGAGCGGCCCTTTTCATTCCATAGGCTCCAGATCGGGCGTCATCGTCGGCTCTTGGGGCCGTTCAACCATTCATGGTCGGGCTGGCATGCCGCAAGGCAGGTTTTCAGCCACAGACGTTCCGAAGCGGGCCGTTTCGGCAAGGCTTGCTGGAAGTCGATTTCATCCTTCGCGCGTCTGTATTTCGCCTTGAACAGCAGGACCGCAGCCGGCTTCAAATAGGGAATACCCTCAGCCGTCGTACCAACCATCTCTGCACGCGGCCGGGAGATGGTCGGATCCCGTTTGTAGACCCAGGTCTCGAACGTTCCCGGCTCGATCATCATGTCGACGCGCCAACGTCGCTCCGCCGTGTCCAGACACCATATCTGCGAGATTGCTGCCGGTGGCTCCTCGTCTGCTGGCAGGTACTCAACAACGCCATCTCCCGCCGTATGGAATTCCATGCCTTTCAGGGCGTAGCGAAAGATGCCGAGATCTTCGCGTAGAACCGTAAACTCCAGGTCCTCGTGCTCACGAGTCTGACAGCCATGCCAAAGGTCGAGCGCCCATCCGCCGACAATGCACCAGGGCCTTGAAATGCCACTCAACCGGCCTGCCAGTTCCGCTGGATTCCAAGCGGACCATGCGCCGTGATCAGTCGGTATTTCTAATGGCATGAAGTTTGTCTCCGTCTGCAGCGGCGAGCGGCGGTTGAGGTGAAGGTATCCGCGCAACGGCAGAGGCAGTGCCTGAGATTGGCGACGGGTTTTCGCTGCAATTGCCCTGCGAGGAAGCTGCTATTTGATGGAAACCTGTGCCGTGGGCCTCATCGGCATCATGCGGTAGTCATCGACACGGCCGGCTGGGGGAGGCGCCATCTCGCCGTCCTCAACCAGCATGTCGCGCGGTGACTTGGTTACGCTGACTGGCAGAGCTCTGCCGCCGAGAAGCTCCGCGCCGCCATCGAGGTTCGGGTCGGAGAGGCTGATCGGTTCGGTGCGGCCGGGCATTGCAACCGCGTCGATCGCCGGCGCATTGCCCGTGTCGAGGCGAACGAGGTCGGGGCTTGTTTGAATGCCGAGGATGCGTCGCACGGGCTTTTCGACGTAAAAGGCGAGCTTGCGCCGGCCGGCCTCGGTGAGATTGATGCCGTCGGACGTGCGCAGGCGCACCTGCTGGCCGTTGATATCAGAGCCGGTGACGATGAAGTCACCACCTTCGCTGACGAAGCCGTCCCAGATATCGACGAACTCGCCGCCGCCGCTCTCCATCTGCTTGCGGAACAGCTGGTTGAGCTGCACGGCATCGGCGGTCATCGCGGGCGAATCGAAGGCCGGCAGGCCGACCCAGAGCAGTGGGATCTTACGGCTGGTGACCTGCTTGCCGAAGGCCACGACGCGGCGCTGATATTCTGCATACCAACCGTCGGTCCTGAATTTCTCCTTGCCTACATCCGTTACCATCTGCTGGCGATCATTCGCGCCGAGCATGACGATGACCATCGCGGGCTTTGCCTCATCCATGAATTTCGTCAGCTGTTGCGGCCAGTCATAGTAGTCGTCTCGCACCAGACCGGAGGCGACGTTGCTATGTGTCTCGACGACAATGCCGGGAGAATCCTTGAACGCGGCATCCATGCCGACGCCAAGGCCGCCGGCGAGAAAGTCGCCGACGACAAGGATCTTCTGAGCGTTGGCAAGCTTTTCGACCACCTTCTCTTCAACGACCACGGGAGCGGCTGGGCGTGGCGCTGCAGCCGCCTTCGGCGCTGCCTTCCTCTTCGGCGCAGGCTGTCGCTGCGGCGCGTTCTGAGACGGTGCTTGTGGCGGATATTCCTGGATGTAGCGACGACCAAGGAAGAAGTCGAGAATGGAGCGGCGATAGTAATAGCGCTCCTGCGCATCGGCCACGTGCACCGGCAGCGCGCTGAAGACAAGCACCAGCGTCGCAGTGCCGATCGCACCCCAGCGGAGCGTTGCCCGGTTTACTCGTTTACGCATGGTCAGCAGCCTCGCATCTGCCGGCATTCTCGCATGGAGCGGGAAGGCGCGTCCACACCCCAAAATGCATCTCGCCGATTATTCCGTCTACTTGCGAAGCGCGTTCAAGAGCGGCAGCGATGGCACTCCGTCCTGCTGCATTCCCATGCGTGCCTGGACCGCCGCAATGGCTGCCTTCGATCCGCTACCGAAGTTGCCGTCGACCTCGCCGTCATAATAGCCGAGCGTCTTCAGGCGCGTCTGCAGTTCGAACTTCTCTTTCATGTCGAGTGTGCCGTCTGGTCGGGGCCAGCGTTGTTTCATGCCGCCGTAGCCGGCGAGCTCGTCCGCGAGCAGCCCGACGCCGATCGCATAGCTGTCCGAGGCGTTGTATCTCTTGATCGTGAAGAAGTTGCTGGTCATCAGGAAGCCGGGGCCGTTAGGACCGGCCGGCATCTTGAGGACGGCGTTGCCGCCGCCGTCGCGAAAACCCTTGCCGTTGGGCCGTGTCAGGCCGAGGGAGGCCCACTGAGCCAGTGTGTGGGTCTTGCCGACCTGCTTGCGTGCGCTCGCCGGCACGACGACCTCATATCCCCAGGTCTTGCCTCTGTCCCAGCCGTTCTTCATCAGCAGGTTCGCGGATGTTGCCAAGGCATCGGGCACGGAGTTCCAGATGTCGCGATGGCCATTGCCGTCCGCGTCGATGGCGTAGAGAAGATAGCTCGTCGGAATGAACTGGGTGTGGCCCATGGCGCCCGCCCAGGAGCCGGTCATGCCATTCGGGGAAATGTCGCCATTCTGAAGGATTTTCAAAGCCGCGATGAGCTGCTTCTTGGCGAACTTCGCGCGGCGTTCATCGGCATAGGCGAGTGTCGCCAGCGCCCGCGGCACGTAATGCAGGCGGTCGTCCTTGTCGAGAACTGCGCCATAATTGGATTCCATCGACCAGATCGCGAGGAGAATCGATTTGTCGACTCCGAAGCGGCGTTCGATCGCATTCAGCGTCGCGGCATGCTTGGCGGCCATCTGACGGCCGATCTGGACCGTGTAGGGATTTACACGGGAATCCACATAGTCCCAAATTTTTGTCGTGAATTCAGGCTGATAGGCAGCCTTTTCCAGCACGGTCGGGTCCGGATCGCTGACGCCTGCGAAGGCTTTGCGATAGGTTGCCTTGCTGATGCCATTTTGAGCGGCAGTTTGATAGAAGTCCGCGATCCACTTCTGGAACTGCTGATCTGCTTTCGCATTGATGGGAGCCAGGCCGGCGGATGCGGTCACGATGAATGCAATAGCAAGACCACGAAGGGAATTTCTGTGATTTTGAGTCATCGGCGGTCATCCGTCCTTTCGTTTCAGGCACAGCAGAGCGCGAAGTTCCGCTCAGGCCCGAGACTACCCGAACGGAGTCAACAAATTCTTTACCATGACGCAGGAACGCAGTCACCATTTGCAAAACGGTAGCAAATCTCATCTAGTCCAATCAAAAATGCCTTTTATTTCAAGCGGTGTAATCATCGCAGGAGGATTGTGTGGCAGAGCATAAAAAAGTTCGCAAAGCTGTATTTCCGGTTGCAGGTCTCGGGACTCGCTTTCTCCCGGCCACCAAAGCCGTGCCGAAGGAAATGCTGACTGTCGTCGACAAACCCATCATTCAGTATGTCGTCGACGAAGCCCTTGAAGCTGGCATCGAGCATTTCGTTTTCGTCACAGGTCGAAACAAGCACATCATCGAAGACTACTTCGATATTCACTTCGAACTCGAGCAGACGCTGCGCGAGCGCAGCAAGCAGGCGGAAATGACGTTGCTTGCCGGCCAGCTTCCCAAGGCTGGTACGGTCAGCTTCACCCGTCAGCAGGAGCCGCTCGGCCTCGGCCACGCCGTCTGGTGCGCCCGCGAGATCGTCGGCAACGAGCCTTTCGCGCTACTGTTGCCCGACATGATCATGAAGAGCGAAGGCAAGGGTTGCATGAAGGGCATGATCGATCTCTATGCCCAGAGCGGCGGCAACATCATCGCCGTCGAGGAATGCGCCCCCGATCAGGCCCACAAATACGGCATTGTCGGCGTCGGCGAAGCGATCGGCGATGGCTTCCGCATCACCGGTATGGTCGAGAAGCCGGCCAAGGGCACAGCGCCGTCGAACTACTTCATCAACGGCCGCTACATCCTGCAGCCTGAGGTCTTCAAGATCCTGGAAACCCAGGAACGCGGCGCCGGCAACGAAATCCAGTTGACCGACGGCATGCTGAAGCTGCTCAAGGATCAGACCTTCGCGGGCTATCATTTCCGCGGCACGACCTACGACTGCGGCGCCAAGGATGGCTTCATTCTCGCCAACGTGGCATTCGCACTGGAACGTGCGGATATCCGCCCGACGGTCGAGGAAGGCTTCAAGGCGCTGCTGAAGGGCCTCTGAGGCAAGTCTAGATAGTTCTTGAATAGATTGATCCGCCTTCAAGTCTCCCACTTGGAGGCGGATTTCGTTTCAGCGCTTCAGTTTGAGGCCGACACCGGCCCGCCACTGTTCGGAGTCAGTGCTCGTCTTGCGAGACGTCAGTTCGTAGCCGATCGTGCTGGTCAGATCGAGGTAGCGGTTGATGTTCCAGGTCAGGCCAGCGCTCGTAGTGTAGACCGTCTCGTCGCTGGTCGGGCTATCGGAGGGGTAGTCGCGGTAGGTGATGCCGCCGAGGACGGTGCCTGTCAGATTGTCACGCAGCTGATGCGTGACGCCCGTCGTCAAGGCATGGGAAACATAGCCGGATTCACCGGCGGTCGTCGACGGGTTGATGCTTGTCAGCAGGCCGATATTGACGTCGGTGCCTCTGAGCGGCGACCAAAGGAGTTGAGCGTCTACCACGGCCGTGTCGATATCCGAAAGGCGCGGATCGTCGAAGGTGGCCGTCTCGTAGCCAACCCCAACCTCCCCGCGAAGCTTTTCGCCCATATCAAGCTCGACGCCGACTTTGGCGCCATAGCTATCCCCCGACCGGCGGAAGCCGGCCGAATCAACTCTCTCGTCATAGACCGTCTTGCCGACATTGGCCTCGATGAAGGGGATGAGCGCGGGAGACAGCTCGTAGCCGATGCGACCGCGCATCGTGCCGCTCGTCTGGTTGCGGTCGCCCAGCGAAACGGTCGTGCCATCAGACAACGTGGCGTCGGAATAGATCGCGCGGTTGAGATCGATGCCGGTACTGCCGCGCAGGATGCCGAAATCGCGTTCAATCAAGGCGCCGGCGCTGAATTCCTGGACATCCGATTGCTGGTCCGCGTTCTGCACGGCATTCGGATCATCAGTGTCTTCGCGGTAGAAATGATAGCCGCCGGTAATGTGCGCCGTCGTATCCTCCCGAAGATCAAGGCGCAGATCGCCGACAATCCTGAAATCCGGCTGCTCTTCACCTTCGCCGCTGACGTTTTTCTGCCAGGCACCGTCGGTCGTCACCAGGAGCTGGTGCAAAGCCCAGTCGGATGTCAGCGTCGTGTGCATGTCCGTTTCGAGAAACGCGCGTGTCTGCTTGACGCCGCCATCGTCCTGCGTCTCGGTGTTGATGCTCTGGGTGATGGTGGGGCGCAGTACGAAGGTGCCGATGTGGATGCCTGGCGTTTCCTCGGTAGCCGGATTCTGCTCCGGCTTGCGGGGCGGCAGCCGCTCGTCTTGCGGCGCCTCGCGCGTGTTGAGGCGAATCATGTCCTCATCAAGGATCGCCCCGGTGGTTTCATCGCTCGGCTTCTGATCGGGCGCTGCAATGGTGGCGGTCGTGGCTCCTTGTGCGGCATTATCGGTCGCTGACGCGGTGCTATTCGGCGTTTCGGGGATATCGCTTTCATCCTCCGGCACCGTGGTAGCCGGTGCGTTCGATGAGCGTATCGAGCTGTTGGAGACCGGCGTCGACTGCGCAAATGTGGCTTGGGGAACAAGGAAAGCGCCTACGGTGAGAGCCATGGACACGGCAAAGCCCACCGCGCGGAGCGGCGTGAGACTGCTCGTGTCCTTCCAATGACTCATGTCGATCCTGGCATGCTTCGAAGCGTTACCCGAACGTAAAGGCTTGTGGTTAACCATTCGTTTCCCGGGCATGCCTTGAGGATCAGCCGATGGACTCGGCCAGTGAAAACCGCTAACCCAGTGCCATGATCAAAAGAGCCGTAAATGTCATCGAAGACGGTGTCCTGGAGTCTGCGAAGCGGACGATCGGCACCGAAAGGCGGGCGCTTGAGGCCCTGGAGCGTGCTTTTGGCGACGGCCTTGCCGCGCCCTTCATGCGGGCGGTCGAGACGATTACCGGGATCACCGGTCGCGTCATCGTGACAGGTGTCGGCAAGAGCGGCCATATCGGGGTGAAGATCGCCGCCACATTGGCTTCGACAGGCACGCCGGCCTTCTTCGTCCACGCTGCCGAGGCGAACCACGGCGATCTCGGGATGATTGGCACGACCGATGTGGTTCTTGCCCTTTCCAAGGGCGGGGAAAGTGCTGAGCTTCGCAGCATCGTTGCCTATACGCGCCGTTTCTCGATCCCACTGATTGCCGTCACTTGCTCCGAGAAATCGTCACTCGCGACTGCCTCCGACATCATCTTGCTGATGCCGAACGAGGAGGAGGCCTGCCCGCATGGGCTTGCGCCGACGACGTCGACGTTGATGCAGCTTGCAATGGGCGACGCCCTGGCAATCGCCCTTTTGGACGCGCGCGGCTTCTCTGCCCGCGATTTTCATGTTTTCCATCCGGGCGGCAAACTTGGTGCGAGCCTCAGCCACGTCGCCGATATCATGCATACGGGCGATCGCGTGCCATTGGTGGCGAGGGGGACGTCGGTGCCGGAAGCCATCTCGACGCTCTCGCGCAAGCATTTCGGCTGCGTCGGGATCGTGGAGGAGGACGGTCGTCTCTGCGGTATCGTCACCGAAGGCGACGTGGCGCGCAACCTGGCGCGCAACCTCTCCGAACTGCTGGTTGACGATATCATGACCCGGACACCGAAGACGGTGAAGCCGACGGTGCTGGCAACGGCCGCGCTGGCGATGCTCAACCAGCACAGTATCGGGGCGTTGATCGTGATCGACGATGACAACCGCCCGATCGGGCTCGTGCACTTCCACGATCTGCTGCGGATCGGCGTCGCCTGATCAGGCTGCTTCCACGGTGAGATCGCGGCCGCTGCTTGCCACTACCTTTACCTTGAAGGGGTTGACGGCCGGGGTGGTGCGCGGCGTTGGCTGCGGGCGCGGCGCCGGCGGCGTCGGATTGTCGCCAAAGACCTCCTTGGCGATCGCGCCGATACCGCCGAGCGATCCGATGAGGGAGGAAGCCTCGACCGGCATCAACACGACCTTGGAATTGCCGGCGGTGCCGATCGCGGCCAGTGCCTCGGTATATTTCTGCGCCACGAAATAGTTGATCGCCTGGACGTTGCCTGAGGCAATCGCCTCCGACACCATTTTTGTCGCCTTGGCTTCGGCTTCCGCGAGCCGCTCGCGGGCTTCCGCATTCCGGAATGCCGCCTCGCGCTGGCCCTCGGCCTGAAGGATTGCGGACTGTTTGGCGCCCTCGGCCCGGAGGATCTGGGCATTACGGGAGCCTTCGGCCTCGAGCACCTGCGCACGCTTCTCGCGCTCTGCCTTCATCTGCCGTGCCATAGCGTCCACCAGGTCGCGCGGGGGCTGGATGTCCTTGATCTCGACGCGCGTCACCTTGATCCCCCACGGCTGCACCGCGTCGTCGACGACGCGCAGCAAGCGGTCGTTGATCGCGTCGCGGTTCGAGAGCAGCTCGTCGAGGTCCATCGAACCCATGACTGAACGGATGTTGGTCATCGTCAGGTTGAGGATGGCGTTTTCGAGGTTTGATACCTGATAGGCGGCCTCGGCGGCGTTGAGAATCTGGTAGAAGGAGACCGCATCGGCAGAGACGGAGGCGTTGTCCTTGGTGATGACCTCCTGTGTCGGCACGTTGAGCACTTGTTCCATGACATTCATACGGGCGCCGACGCGTTCGATGAATGGTGTAATCAGGTTGAGGCCGGGCTCGAGGGTGCGGGTGTAGCGGCCGAAACGCTCGATCGTGTAGCGGTAGCCCTGCGGCACCGTCTTGATCCCGGCAAACAGCACCAGGATGACGAAGACGACCAGAGCAATAACGACGATATCAAAGCCGCCCAGAACCATAAAACTCCCCCGCGATAGAATCGACTGTCACAACCTTAAACGAGCCGACCCCAAACGCCAGTAGCTTCGGCCGGCGACGCCGTTCGATCATGGATTCGATATGGGATGTCCGGAGGCTATTCACAACGGGGTCGCTTTGGCATAGAAGTCCCGCAGAAAATACCGGTCGCAGCCCACCCGGTCAAAACAAGGGATCCTCATTATGAAGACTATCGTCATCTGCTCCGGCGGATTGGACTCCATTTCGCTTGCCCATCGCGTGGCGGCGGAGCATCAACTCATCGGCCTGCTTTCCTTCGATTACGGACAGCGCCACCGCAAGGAACTGGACTTTGCCACGGCCTGCGCCAAGCGACTCGGCGTGCCGCACCAGATCATCGATATCCGCACCATCGGCCGGCACCTGACAGGATCGGCGTTGACCGACGATGTCGACGTGCCTGACGGGCACTATGCCGAGGAGACAATGAAGGCGACCGTGGTGCCGAACCGCAATGCTATCATGCTGGCAATCGCCTTCGGCCTCGCCGCGGCCCAGAAGGCGGATGCGGTGGCCGTTGCCGTGCATGGCGGGGATCATTTCATCTATCCCGATTGCCGCCCGGGCTTCATCGATGCCTTCCAGGAAATGCAGAACCAGGCGCTCGATGGCTATGCCAGCGTTTCGCTGCTGGCTCCCTACGTCAACATCTCGAAGGCCGATATCGTCACCGATGGCGCGAAATACGGAACGCCGTTTGCCGAGACGTGGTCCTGTTACAAGGGCGGCACACGCCACTGCGGGCGGTGCGGCACCTGCGTTGAGCGGCGTGAGGCCTTTCATCTGGCCGGCGTCGCCGATCCGACGGAATACGAGGATCCGGATTTCTGGGTGGCCGCAACGTCAGGCTATTCGCCCAGGGAGGTGAAGTGATGTTTCGCATCACCAAGGAGTTCCACTTCTCCGCATCTCATCAGCTGACGCATCTGCCCGCCGATCATCAATGCGCGCGACTGCACGGGCACAACTATATCGTCGTGGTGGAGCTAGCTGCCGCCGAGCTCGATGAGAACGGCTTCGTGCGCGACTATCACGAGCTTTCGCCGCTGAAGCGCTACATCGACGAGCGCTTCGACCATCGGCATCTGAACGAAGTGTTCGGCCATGACCGCGTGACGTCGGAATATCTCGCCAAGCACTTCTACGACTGGTGCAAGGAGCGACTGCCGGAGACCTCGGCGGTGCGCGTCAGCGAGACGCCGAAGACCTGGGCGGAATACCGGCCATGAGCGCGGCTCGCGAGACGCAGATCCGCGTCAGCGAGATCTTCGGGCCGACGATCCAGGGGGAAGGCATACTGATCGGCCTGCCGACCGTCTTCGTCCGCACCGGCGGTTGCGATTATCGCTGTTCGTGGTGCGACAGCCTGCATGCTGTTGATAGCGAGTATCGCGATCAATGGCTGCCCATGACGGTCGATGGCATATGGGCAGAGGTGACACGGCTCTCCGGCGGTAAGCCGCTCATGGTGTCGCTTTCGGGCGGCAATCCGGCGATCCAGCCGCTTGGCGGTCTCATCGCGCACGGCCATGAGCAGGGCTACAAGTTCGCGCTGGAGACGCAGGGCAGCGTCGCCAAGGAATGGTTTGCCGATCTCGATGTGCTCGTGCTGAGCCCCAAGCCGCCGTCGAGCGGCATGGCGACGGACTGGGATGCCTTCGAGGACTGTCTTCGCAAAGCGGGCAGTGGGCCTGCCATCGCCTTGAAGATCGTCGTTTTCGACGATCCCGACTACGCCTATGCCCGGGAGGCGGCGGTGCGTTATCCACATCTGTCCGTCTACCTGCAGCCGGGAAACCACACGCCAGCGCCGCCTGACGACGACGATGCGCGCGTCGATATCGACGGTATCATGGACAGGATGTTGTGGCTGGTCGACAAGGTGACCGAGGACCGCTGGTTCGAGGCACGCGTGCTGCCCCAGTTGCATGTCCTGCTCTGGGGCAACAAGCGCGGCGTCTGATCAGACCCAGCCGAGCAGTTCACGGCGAACGACCTTTTCCAGCACCCGCATGCCGTCTTCGCTGTCGTTGAGGCAGGGGATGTGGGTGAACTTCTCGCCGCCATTCTCATGGAAAGAATGGGCAGCCTGTTCGGCAATCTCTTCCAGCGTCTCCAGACAGTCGGAAACGAAGCCGGGGTTCAGCACAGCGATCTTCCTGACGCCATCCTGCCCCAGCTTCTCGACCGTCTTGTCGGTGTAGGGCTGCAGCCACTCTTCCGGGCCGAAGCGGGACTGAAAGGTCACCATGAATTTCTCCTCCGGCAGTCCCAGCCTTTCGCGCAGCAGCTGACCAGTCTTCTGGCATTGCCAGTAATAGGGGTCGCCCTGCTCGGAGTAGGAGAGCGGAATGCCGTGGAAGGACGCGAGCACCATGTCCGGCTGCCAGTCGAGCGTCGCCAGATGGTTGGTCACCGAATTGGCAAGCGCCTCGATATAGGTCTCGTCGTCGTGATAATCCGGGACGGTGCGCAGCGCCGGCTGCCAGCGCATCTTGAGCAGCTGCTGGAAGGCCTTGTCGTTGACCGTCGCCGTCGTTGCGGCGGCATATTGCGGATAGAGCGGGAAGAGAACAATGCGGTCGCAGCCTTCGTCTTTCAGCGCCTGGATGCGGGACGGGATAGAGGGCGTGCCATAGCGCATCGCCCAGTCGACTCTTACGCTGGGCAGGTCCTTCAGGCGCTCGGCTATCAGATCGGACTGGTTGCGCGTGTAGGTGCGCAGGTAGCTCTCATTCCTGTCCTTGTTCCAGATCGTCTCATAGGCCTTGCCCACCTTCTGCGGGCGGGTGTTAAGGACGATGCCGAACAGGATCGGATACCATTTCCAGGGCGACCACTCGATGACGCGCTTGTCGGTCAGGAATTCCCGGAGGTAACGGCGCATGGAGGCGTAGTCGGTGCCATCGGGCGTGCCGAGATTGACGAGCAGGACGCCCACCTTGCCTGATTTCACAGGCGGATGGTCCGCCGGGCGGTGCGCAGTATCAACAGTCGTCATTTCAACCCCGGTATCGTTTGGTCTGCCGGCTCATACGCAGCCGGGCTTGGATGGTTCACCCTATAGGAACAAAAGCCGGCCCGGGAAACCCCGGACCGACTTTCAGGATCGAGACAAATCGTCTTACTTCGACGGAATCTGCAGTTCCTTGCCGATCGTCAGGTGGCGCGGCGCCGGCGTGCCGTTGGCCTCGGAGATCTTCTTCCAGAGCGCGCCGTCGCCGTAGAACTGCTCGGCGAGATCCCAGAGCGTATCGCCGGCGGCGATGACGTGGTTGGTCGGCGTATTCGGGGCAAGCGCAGCGGGAGCTTCCGCGGTCGGTGCCGCCGGGGAGGCAGGCGCAGCGGGCGCGGGTTCCGTCGTCGCCGGTGCTTCGGTTCCGGAGGCCGCGACCTCGGTCACGCGACCGTCGGTGTAGGGCTTGTAGGGCGAGTGCGCGGCAATGTACTCGGCCGTCACATCGGCTAGGTCGGGGCCGAAGTCGTAGGCGTTCTTGCCTGCTGTCTCGAAGATCGAATAGCCATCGCCACCGGCACGCATGAAGTTGTTGGTGACGACACCATAGGTTTTCGCGTCATCGAGCGTCACGAAGGCGTCGCCCTCCTTGGCCTCGACCGATACGAGACGGTTGCCGGCGGGCCTGTTCTTGTCGAAGGTGTATTTCAGGCCCGACACCTGTGGAAACCGGCCGGCGCCCTGTTCGATCTGGCTTAGACCGTTTTCCAACGCCTTGCGGATGTCGGCGCCCGTCAGCTGGAAGGTCGCCAGCGTGTTCTGGAACGGCAGAACGGTAATGACTTCGCCCTGGGTGACGTCGCCGGCATCGATTGATGCGCGCAACCCACCGCCGTTCTGGATGGCGATGGTCATGCCCTGGCTCTTGCCGCGGTCGAGCATGGCGTCGGCAACGAGGTTGCCCATCGAGCATTCCTCGACGCGGCAGACAGTGCGGTCACCTTGGATCGGAGCTTCGCTGGAGCCGATGACCTTCTTGCGCAGTTCCTCGATCGGCTTGGCGAGCTCGGCGATCCGGGCGGTGAGTGTCGGATCGGGCGTGAAGGAAGAATCGATCAGGATCGGGTCGCCCTTGGCGTCTTTGACGACGCCGTTGTCATCGAAGGTAACGACGAGGTCGCCAAGATACTTGCTGTAGGACGCGGCCTGGACCACCGGCACCTTGTAGCCGCCGGGATTGTCGACCATCGTCGGGTAGGGGCCCTCGGCCTTCGGATCGGTATTGGACAGCAGGCTATGCGAATGACCGCCGACGACGACATCCACGTCCGGGATCTTGGCAATGGCTGCGAGGTCGCGGGGATAGCCGACATGCGTCAAAGCGATGATCTTGTTGATACCTTGCTTCTTCAGATCTTCGACGGCAGCCGTGATCGTCTGCACGTCGTCGGCGATCATCACCTTCGGGCCGGGCGAGGACAGTTCTTCCGTGTCGTTGGTCACGGCACCGACGACGCCGATCTTCTGGCCGCCGACATCGAGCACCAACGAAGGCTTGATACGGTCGCCGAGCTTGGAGCCGTCGCCGGCCAGGACGTTGGCTGAAATGACAGGGAATTGCACCTTGTCGAGGAAGGTTGCCAGGCCATCCTCGCTGTCGTCGAACTCGTGGTTGCCGACGGTCATCACGTCGAACTTCATGTCATTTAGCACTTCGGCTTCGGCAGCGCCCTTGTAGGTGGTGTAAAAAAGCGAGCCCTGGAAATTGTCGCCGGCATTGAGCAGCAGCACGTTCTTGCCGTTCAGGGCGTCGCGACGCTGGTCGATCGCGGTCTTCAGGCGGGCTGCACCGCCGAAGCATTCCTTCTTGCCCTCTTCCTCGGTGGAGCAGGTGGAGTCGAACTTGTTGATCGACTCGATGCGCGAATGGAAATCGTTGATGTGAAGAATATTGAGTTCGTAATCGGCAAAAGCGGAGCCGCTCGACAGCGCCAGCATCGACGCGGTCAGCAGACCGAACTGAAATGATTTCGTCATCCTGCTCTCCTGATTTCTGGGCGAAGCCTTTGACCCCTGCGCTGCGCCGTCCCTGCGTGATCGATGTTTTCACCTAGCACTAGCGGCGGCAAGAGAAAAAGCTGTGACAGCCTCGGTGCTTTCCAAGAGCAGTAAACAAAAAAGCTCCCCGAAGGGAGCTTTTGTCGTTCGGTGCTGGCGACTTACATGCGGCGGGTCAAGGTAAATTGCGACCCGGCGTCCGAGGTGCAGTTTAGCTGGCTCTGGGTCACCAGCGCGCAGTTGACCTTGGATTGCGTCTTGCGCACCAGCGACGTCATATTGATCTCGACCAGCGACGGAGAGGTGTTCACGTAGGTGCCGGACGCCAGAAGCTGATTGCTGTCGGTCGTGCGGGTGGTGAATGTTCCCGCCTGGAAGGTGGAGATGATGCCGTTCGGATCCGCCCATGAGCCTTCGACGCCAGACGGAGCCGGATTTGCTGCAACCGGCACCGGGCGTGGCGACGACATAGTGCAAGCAGTCAAGGCTGCGGCGGCGCCGACAATGGCAACGAGGGTTCTGATTTTCATAGGCTTCTCCCGGAGATTCGGAGCAAAAACTATCCATGTGGTTGCAGAAAACATGGCGCGAGCACCCAAGGAAGGCAAGGCTGCGTCGAGATGAGACGGCATTTATACAGCAGGCGTTACAAAAATGCCCGCCTTGCGGCGGGCACCTTGGAATGCGGTTCTGGCTAAGATCAGCGAACGAGGATGTTCTTGAACTGCCAGGGATCCTTGGTGTCGATCTCTTCCGGGAAGAGTCCCGGGCGACCGTCCAGCGGCGTCCAGTCGGTGTAGTGGCCTTCGACGGGTCCGAGGTATTGCGTCTGCACCTCGAGGCAGCGCTTGTAGTCGATCTCGTCGGCTTCAACGATGCCGGCGTCCGGGTTTTCGAGCGCCCAGACCATGCCGGCGAGAACAGCGGAGGTTACCTGCAGGCCGGTGGCGTTCTGATAAGGCGCGATGCGGCGGGTTTCTTCCAGCGACAGGCGCGAGCCGTACCAGTAGGCGTTCTTTTCGTGGCCGTAGAGCAGGACCCCGAGTTCGTCGATGCCGTCCTCCAGTTCGTCCTCATCGAGAACGTGGTGCACCGGCTGCGACGTGCCGCCATTGCCGAACATTTCGTGCAGCGACAGCACGGCGTCGTTGGCCGGATGGTAGGCGTAGTGGCAGGTTGGGCGGAAGGTTACTTCGCCGTCCTTGTCGCGAACCGTGAAGTAATCGGCGATCGAGATCGACTCGTTATGGGTGACGAGGAAGCCGTACTGCGGGCCGGGCGTCGGGCACCAGGTGCGAACGCGCGTGTTGGCGCCAGGCTGCTCGAGGTAGATCGCAGCCTTGCAGCCCTTCTTGTGCTTCTTGCCGTTCTTCGGCATCCAGTTTTCGTGGGTGCCCCAGCCGAGCTCGGCCGGCTGCAGGCCTTCCGAGATGAAGCCTTCGACAGACCAAGTGTTCCAGAAGACGTTGAGCGGCTTCGGATGCTTGGTGCGCTGCGTGTCACGCTCGGCGATGTGGACGCCCTTGACGCCGACCTTCTTCATCAGCTTTGCCCAGCCTTCGCGGTCATGCTGATCCGGCTCCTCGAACTTCAGGCCGATATCGTTGGCAAGGTTGACAAGCGCCTTCTTGACGAACCACGAAACCATGCCCGGGTTAGCGCCGCAAGTCGAAACAGCAGTGGCGCCGCCTGGGCTCTTCGCCTTTTCCTTGCGCAGGGTTTCGCGCAACGCGTAGTTGGTGCGGTCGGCGTTCTTCATGCTCTTGTCGAAATAGAAGCCCAGCCAGGGTTCGACGACAGTGTCGATGTAGAGAGCGCCGAGCTTGCGGCAGAGCTTCATCAGGTCGACCGACCCGGTATCGACGGAAAGATTGACGCAGAAACCCTGTCCGCCGCCTTCGGTCAGGAGCGGCTTCAGCAGCTCCTTGTAATTGTCCTTGGTGACATGCGACTTGATGTGCCTCACGCCGTGCTTTGCCATGATTTCGGTGTGATCTGCGTCGTCGCGCGGGTCGATGACTACCATCCGGCTCTTGTCGAACTTGAAGTGGCGCTCGATCAGCGGCAGCGTGCCGCGGCCGATCGAGCCAAAGCCGATCATCACGATCGGGCCGGTAATTTCGGCATATACCGGGTGGGTCTGTTCCGTCATTCTTTTCTCCTGTGGAAGGCGACGAAGGCGATGAGCCTTAAGAATTAGAATTCATCTGAAATGGCGCAGATAATGCGAAGTGACCGGCTCTAACCATAAAACAGCGTCACAATAAAGAGCGTTCGGGCCGGGAACACAAATATCAGGCGGGAAAGAGGGCGGCTGCGAGTGCCCGAAGCTTGGCGGCGAGCTCCGCCTTCTGCAATGTCAGACCTTTATAGGCCGCCTGATGATCATCGAGACTGTCCAGTTGCACCGCGAAGCTTTCGGCAAGTTTGCCGGCGTTCGGATGATGGGCGATCGCCGCAATTGGATCGACGTAGACGCGGATCGTGAAAAGGATATCGCCCGACCTGGGCAGTCTGCGCAGTGTCTGCCGCTCGACCCGCGCAAAGCGCTCGGCGAGCGTAAACGGTTCGGCAGACGGCGGGCGGCGGTGTTTGGAGACCGGGAGGAAGAGATCGTCCGTGACGTTCACGGACCAATTCAGTCGTTCCACTGGCTGCGAGACCCGCAGGTTATCAAAGATGCGGGTGATGAGCGCCGCGTTACGCGTCCCTTTGCCGAAACCGGGCACGTCGGCGTGGATGGCCTGCATCGGACGACCGAACTTTTCTTGCAGTGACCATGAGGAAGGGAAGGCGACGAAGCCGGCAACGAGATGCCAGCCGTCCGGCTTACGCCGCATGATGACAAGATCGTCCTGCACCAGCAGGCCGGCGCGCAGCAGGGGCGGCGCGTCCCGGTTGGCGGCATCGGTAACGCTGTGGGCGAGCTCCGGATGGCATTCTGCAAGGTGAGCCTGCAGGAGATCGAAGACTTCCTGTTGCGCCTTCGCGGTCTCCTCCCCGGCAACGAAAATCTCGTCGCGATGGCTCTCGATCAGTCGTTTCTTCTCGCCGATATAGCGCGCCCAATCGCTATCCGGTTCGATCCAGCGGGCAAGATCGAGCGGCATCAAGCCGATAGTGAACGGGCGGGTGGAGCCGTCATAGGGCGTGTGGGTTAGAAGCGCCATGACAGCACTCTATGCCGTCAATGTCCCTTGATGGAAGACCATCCGCCACCGACCATCGGCATCATACCGCCAGACGGAACTGCGCAGCGATCTGACGGGCGGGCTGGCGGGAACGGTCCGCATCGCCCTGTAGGTGACGAGCGCCAGGTCGGGAGAGAGCAATTGCATCTCGAAATCGGTCAAAGTGCGCGCTGTACCGTCCGACGGCTCAGCGAGTAGGGCAGATATGATGTCCTCATAGAGATACAGGCCACCGGAAGCGCCGATTTCCCGGAATTCTGGGGCAAGAAGGGATTCGAGCGCGGAACGCGAGCTGCGGACTTCCGGCTCGAACAACAGCTGTTCCAGAGATTGAAGGTGTTCACAGAGGTCGTTCATACCGCTGCCACGTTGGTTTGGTGTTCAGTCTTTCAGAATATCCAATCCTGCCGCCGTCGTGGTGATGGCGACCTCGGTGATCTCGTATTCGGCGATGCCATTCACCGTGAACGGGTCTTCTGCGACATAGGCCTCGATTTCGGCGCGCTGTCCGATCGCAAGGACCACGCCTCCGGTGCGCGGTACTTTGCGTCCGGAGGCGAGGAACCAACCTTTTGCATAGCCTTCCCTGACCCAGGCCATATGCGGCTCCATGTGCTTGTCGGCTTCCTCGTTCGGCTTCACATAGGTTAGGGCGAGGATGAACATCGCAGAATTTCCTTTCAGGGTGTTACGTTCCGACGCATGTGAATATTCAATTGGCGCGGAGCCATCCATACTCTTTTCAGAATTCTGCTCCAAAGTGCGAACCGTTAATGTCAGCACGCCCGGAATAATCGGATGAACCAGATCTCTGAGCGGCTTGCCGAATTGCAGGAAGACAGTGGCGTCCTGATTGCCCTTTACGATCAGGAAGACCGACTGCGCTATGCAAATTCGGCGTTTCGTTCGACCTACGCCATCGAACCCGATGAAACGCCTTTGTGGTCGGAACTGATGCGGCGCAATACGCGCGCCGGCAAGGGGACAATCATTCGCACTGCCGATTTCGAGGTGTGGCTCGTTTCCGCGCAGTCGCGCCGCGGCAAGCTGCCATTTCGCGCTTTCGAGACGGACGTCGTCGACGGGCGCTGGTTCTGGATGACCGAGACAGTGCAGAAAGATGGCTGGATGCTCTGCATTGCCAGCGACATCACGCATCTGAAGCAGAGCGAACGCGATGTCAGGCAGGATCGCGATTTTGCGCTGCGGGCCTCGCAGACGGATGAGTTGACGAGTATTTCCAACCGTCGTTTCATGATGGCGGCGCTGGAAAGCCTGATTGCACGTCAGGGGTCCGCCAATGCAGGCGTCGTCGGCTGCATCTGCATCATCGACCTCGACTTCTTCAAGCGCATCAACGACATCTATGGCCACCAGTTCGGCGACGATGTACTGATCGATTTCTCGCGCCGCGTGCAGCCGGTCATCCGGCGACGCGACAGCTTCGGGCGGATCGGCGGCGAGGAATTCATGCTCATCCTGCCGGATACGACGCTGGCGCAGGCGGAACTGATTATCGACCGTATCATCAGAATGGTGCGTGGCGCTTGTCCGATACCGACCGTGCCATCCTTCTCTTATACCTGCTCGGCGGGATTGGCGGAGCTGCGGCCAGGCGAGACGGTGCGCGAGGTTTATGCCCGTGCGGACGAGGCCTTGTATAACGCCAAGCAGAGCGGCCGGGATCGGCTGAAGATCGTGGCCTAGACGAGCCGGGCCGGGATCAGCCCGCGTAGCGAGTTGCCCATATAGAGTTTTCCGGTTGTCAGATCTTTCACGCAGATGCGTCCAATGCGTGCCTTGCGCTGGCAGATCAACTCGGTGCGCAATACACCTGCGAGCAAGCCGCAGGAAATTGGCGGCGTGCGCAGCATTCCCGATCCGTCGTCGAGAAATATGGATGTGATCGTGCCTTCGCAGACGTCGCCGCGTTCGTTCAAAAGCAAGACTTCGTCGGCTTCGGAAGCCGGATGTTCGGCCCGCGCGGTCTCGTAAACATCACGGCGCGTCGTCTTCAGCCGCAGCAGTTTGTCGGCGGAATCGAGACGGGTTTCGGCAATCCGAACCTTCCATTCGGTGCCAGCCGGGGTCGGCACGAAGGGAGCCGAGGTCACCTCGACCCGCCCCAGCCGATCAAGCGTCAGCCGCATACGCAGGGCAGTTGTGGCGCCGGTAACGGTCTCCTCCAATTTCGCGGCAGCATTCGCAGCGTCGGGAAAGCCGATACGGCGGGCGGAGCGGGAGAGGCGCGCAAGATGCAGGCGCAGCCTGATGAAGCCAACCTCCGGTTCCCATCGCAGGGTTTCGATCAGCGAGAAGTCGTTCATCGAGCGATCTCCTGATCGCCGATCGCAAACCGCGCCTTCAGAAGGCACTCTTCGTATTCGGCCTCGGCGGTGGAATCGAAGACGATGCCGCCGCCGACGTTGAAGACCGCCTTGCCACCGGCAAACAAGCTGATGGTGCGGATCGCCACCGAAAAGCGCATGACGCCGCCGGGCGCAATCATGCCGATCGCGCCGCAATAGGCGTCGCGTGGCGCGTCCTCCAGCGTGTGCAGGATCTGCATGGCGCTAAGCTTTGGCGCGCCGGTGATCGATCCGCAGGGAAAAAGTGCGGCGAAGATATCGCGGATCGTTAGATCGGGGAGGAGTTTCGCCTGCACATGGCTGACCATTTGGTGCACGGTGGGATAGGTCTCGATGTCGAAGAGCTTGGGAACGTCGAGCGTTCCGACCTCCGTGATGCGCGAGATATCGTTGCGCAGCAGGTCGACGATCATGCGGTTTTCGGCCTGGGTCTTGATGTCCTCGCGCATCGCGGCAATGATCACTGCATCTTCGGCTTCGCTCGCCCCGCGTTTTGCCGTGCCCTTCATCGGATGCGTTTCGATCCAACCTTCCTCGTCCGTGCGGAAGAAGAGTTCGGGGGAGCGGGAAAGGAGGATCGGGCCGCCAAGATCGACAAGCGCGCCGTATTTCACCGGCTGCCGTTCGATCAGCGACCAGAAGGCGGCGCGCGGGTCGCCGCTGCAGTGGGCGGTGATCGGCATGGTGAGGTTCGCTTGGTAGCAATCTCCCTGGCGCAGATGCCAATGCAGGCGCTCGAAGCGCTCCTTATAGGTAGAAAAATCCCAGCCGGCTTTGGGTTCGCTCAGGAATTCGTCATTCTCGCTGCGGTGCTCGGGCTGGGCGAGGGGATGGGTGTCAGGCTGCGGGCCATCGAAGACGCCAAAGGCGAGGAGCGGCGTTTCGCGACCTTCCTGCAGGAAGTTCGCCAGCTTTTTCTCGAAGAGGTAGCCGGCTTCATAGGGCATGTAGCCCGCCAGCCATTTGCCGGCTGCCTTTGCCTCTTCCATGCGGGCAAGTCCAGCAAAGAACTCACTCCCCGTCCGGGCAATGATGATCTCCGACGGGTCGGAAAAGAGCATCACTTGCCCGGTCGTGTCATCCCGGAACAGAACGTGGCGTTCAGCGTTGGTCATGTCTGCCTTTGGATCGAGAGCCTATGCGCTCTTATCAAGCGCTTCCAATTCGTCGATCAGCCCTTCGATCATCGACAGCCCCTTGCTCCAGAACGACGGATCGGTGGCATCGAGGCCGAACGGTTTCAGGAGCTCCGAATGATGCTTGGTCCCGCCGGCCTTCAGAAGCTCGAAATACTTTTCCTGGAAGCCCTTGTCGGCCTTCTGGTAGACGGCATAGAGCGAGTTCACCAGGCAGTCGCCGAATGCGTAGGCGTAGACGTAGAAGGGCGAATGGATGAAGTGCGGGATGTAGGCCCAATAGGTCTCATAGCCCTCTGAAATCTTGATCGCCGGCCCGAGGCTCTCCGACTGCACGGAAAGCCAGAGTTCGCCGATGTCCTCCGACGTCAGTTCGCCGGCCTTGCGGGCGGTGTGAATCTTGCGTTCGAATTCGTAGAAGGCGATCTGGCGCACGACTGTATTGATCATGTCCTCGACCTTCTGTGCGAGCATGGCCTTGCGCTCACGCTTGTCCTTCGTCGTGTCGAGGAGGGCGCGGAAGGTCAGCATTTCACCGAAGACGGAGGCGGTTTCCGCCAGAGTGAGCGGCGTCTGGCACATCAGGGCGCCCTGGGCGCCAGCCAGAACCTGGTGGACGCCATGACCGAGCTCATGAGCGAGTGTCATCACGTCGCGCGGCTTGCCGAGATAGTTGACGAGCACGTAGGGATGCGCCGACGGGACCGTCGGATGTGCGAAGGCGCCCGGCGCCTTGCCGGGGCGAACCGGCGCGTCGATCCACTGTTCGTCGAAGAAGCGCTTGGCGATCGCAGCCATCTCAGGCGCGAAGTTGCCGTAGGCGGAAAGGACGGTGTCCTTCGCCTCATTCCAGGAGATGATGGCGTTAGAGGTTTCCGGCAGTGGCGCGTTGCGGTCCCAGAAGTTCATCTGGTCCATGCCGAGCCACTTTGCCTTCATTTTGTAGTAGCGGTGCGCGAGGCGCGGATAGGCTTCCTTGACCGCGGCGGCCAACGCATCGACCACTTCGCGCTCGACGCGGTTCGCAAGATGCCTGCTATCGGCGATGTCATCGAAGCCGCGCCAGCGGTCGGAGATGTCCTTGTCCTTGGCGAGCGTGTTGGTGATGAGGGTAAAGGTACGCAGGTTCTCCTTGAACGTCTGCGCGAGCGCCATCGCGCCCTTGCGGCGGACTTCGGGGTCCTTTTCCTGCAACATGTTCAGGGTGACTTCCAGCGGCAGCTTTTCGCCATCGACGTCGAAGCGCAGTTCCGTCATCGTCTCGTCGAACAGGCGATTGAAGGCCGCGGCCGAGGTCATCGACTTTTCCAGGAAGAGCTGCTCCAGCTTGTCCTCGAGCTGGTATGGCTTGTCCTTGCGCAGATCGACGAGCCACGGGCGATAGTGGCCGGCATCCGGGTCATCAGCCATGCAGGCATCGATGACGGCGTCGTCGATGCGATTGAGTTCGAGCGAAAAAAACAAGAGATGGCTGGAGAACTCGGTGATCTTCGCCTGGGCGTCGCCATAGAGCTTGCCGTTTACCGGGTTTGATGTGTCGGAGAAATAGGTGAGGCCGGTAAAGGAGCCGAGGCGGCCGATGATGTCGTCCAGCGCCTCGTACTCCTTCAGCGCCTGGCCGATGCCCTCGGTGCCCGTCTTGGTCGCGGCGTGGGCAAGCTTGCCCTTCCACTTCGCTTCGAAGGCGATCGCCTGCTTGCCGGCCTTCTCCATGTCGCCGGTGAAGGCCGTGGACGTCGCGGAAGGGTAGAGGTCCTGCAATTTCCAGGTCGGCAGGTCGCCGAGCGCGGCATCCGTCGCGGAGGCAGCAGAACTTGCCGAAAAATTAATGGCCGTGCCGGAGAGCGTGTTTTTCATCATCGGGGTCCTCTTCCTCTTTTGCGACAGGCTTGACTGTCTAGGCGCCTAAAGGCTTGGCATCAAGGGGCTTTCGGCTGCCGATAAGCTCCGTTTCGGGTCGGATTTGGCCCCGCCGCAAACGTTAAAATGCAATTGTTTCTCAAAACTGGATGTTCAAGCCTTTCTGCCAGAGTGCTTCTCAGGTTTCGCATGAAGTGAGGCAGCAATGACCGGTTACAATGAGCTCAAGGGTGCAGCGCAGATTCTTGTCGTCGAGGACGACCCGATCCAGCGTCGGCTGCTCAAGAACGCGATCGAGCGTCACGGCCACGTCGTCCATCAGGCGGAAAACGGCCGGATCGGCCTGGAGATGGTCAAGAGAGGCAGCGGCCTTTACAACATTATCGTTCTCGACCTGATGATGCCCGAGATGACGGGCCTCGAATTCCTCGAGGCACTGCACGAATTCGGCACTCATGTTCCGGTGATTGTCCAGACGGGGCAAGGCGGTATCGAGACTGTGGTGCAGGCGATGCGTGCCGGCGCCTTTGATTTCGTCGTCAAGCCGGTTTCTCCCGAGCGGATCGCCAACTCGATCTGGAACGCCCTGAAGCTCGACCAGCGCGAGGTCAAGGCGCGCGCCGGTCGCCGGTCGCGTTCCGGCTCGGTCGGCTTTGACGACATCGTCTCGGCAAGCCCGGCGATGATCCGCGTCATCGATCTGGCACAACGCGCCGCGCAGTCGAATATTCCCGTCGTGCTCGAAGGCGAGTCCGGCGTCGGCAAGGAATTGGTGGCCCGCGCCATCCAGTCCGGCAGCGACCGGTCCGGCAAGCCATTTGTCACGGTCAATTGCGGCGCCATTCCGCACAATCTGGTCGAAAGCATCCTCTTCGGTCACGAGAAGGGCGCGTTCACAGGGGCAACCGAGCGCCACATCGGCAAGTTCATGGAAGCCGATGGCGGTACCATCTTCCTCGACGAAATCGGCGATCTGCCACTCGAGGTCCAGGTCAAGCTGCTGCGCGCGGTGCAACAAGGTGAAATCGAAACCGTTGGTGCGCGCACGGCGCACAAGGTCAATGTCCGCCTGATTTCGGCGACCAACAAGGACTTGATCGAAGAGGTCAAGAACGGCCACTTCCGCGAGGACCTCTATTATCGCCTGAACGTCTTTCCGATCACCATCCCGGCGCTGCGCAAGCGCAAGGAGGACATTCCGCACCTGGTGCGGGTCTTCGCCGAGCGCTTCTCCAGCGAGCAGAAGGGCGGCCAACGAATGTCGGTGAGCTCCAGCGCGCTGGCCCTGCTTACCGCCTACGACTGGCCGGGCAACATCCGCCAGCTCGAGAATGCGATCTTCCGCGCGGTAGTGCTGGCCGAGGGGGGCGAACTGACCGAAGCAGACTTCCCGCAGATCGCGGCGCAGCTGCCAGAATACGAGGTCGTCGATCACCTGGCGCTGGTCGCCGACAACACGCGTCTCGACCGACAAAACAACCTCTCAACCGCCGATTACCCGGCTCACCAGGCCAGCGTCGAAGAGGCGGTCGCACGAATCACGGAGGCGCCTGATAACGCGATTGCGAGCACAAATCCTGCTGGAGACGTACGAAAGCTTGCGGATGTGGAGGAGGAACTGATCCGATTCGCCCTTAAATTCTATCGGGGGCAGATGAGTCAAGTGGCCCGAAAACTGGGCATCGGACGATCCACATTGTATCGAAAACTCAAGGATTATGGCATAGATCCGGACAATCCGCAGAAAGACGCCGCATAAATCGCCTAAATTAACACTCCGGCAATCATCTTTTGTTACCAATCATAAACCACTTGTTAGCGGCCTGTTCATTATGTAAGGAAAAGGTTGATCACGTGTGGCATTTTTGCCATCGTGTGACCGCATTTAACAGCCAACGGTGTCAAAGAGGGACCATCGGCTGTCTGACGGGGATTGAGTTTGCCGGATCTGAATGGGAATACGAGGCCTTCGCGCTTGAACGGGCGCACTAGGTACACGGACCTTTGCGGAAAGGTGTTTAGGACGGCGATAGCCGCCCTTCTCGCACTCGTTGTTTCGTCGCCGGTTCTGGTCAGCTCGCCTTCCGAGGCGGCCGGCGAAACACGCAGTCTCAAGCTCTATTTCATTCACACCGGCGAAAAGGCCGTTATCACCTACAAGCGCAACGGCCGGTACGATCCGAAGGGTCTCCAGCAGCTGAACCGATTCCTTCGCGACTGGCGCAAGAACCAGCCGACGAGAATGGACCCCCGCCTTTTCGACCTTATCTGGGAGGTCTACCGCCAGAGCGGCTCGCGTGACTACATCAACGTTGTCTGCGGCTTCCGTTCGCCGGCCACCAACGCCATGCTGAAGGGCCGCTCACGCAATTCCGGCGTTGCCGAAAAGAGCCAGCATATGCTCGGCAAGGCGATGGATTTCTTCATTCCTGACGTCAAACTCGCCACTTTGCGCGGCATTGGCATGAAAATGCAGGTCGGCGGCGTTGGATTCTATCCGAAATCCGGCTCTCCCTTCGTTCACATGGATGTCGGCGGTGTTCGCGCCTGGCCGCGCATGAGCCGCGAAGAACTGGTCCGGCTTTTCCCGAACGGCAACACGATGCACATCCCCTCGGATGGTCGTCCGCTGCCGGGTTACGAGCAGGCCGTGGCCGATTACAAGCGCCGCGTGAGCTCGTCGCAGGTACAGATGGCAAGCTCCGGCGCTTATACGGGCTCGTCATCGAGTGACCAGCCCAAGCACAAGACGCTGTTTGCAGCCCTGTTTGGGGGCGGCGCCGATGAGGCCGAAGACAGCTCCGATGATGATAGCAGCGCAGCAGTGGCGGTCGCCAAGGCGTCGCCGCCGAAGGTTGACATGCCAAACGCCGCCGATCCCGGCGAGCAAGCGCCCGCGCAGGCTACTGAAGTCGCAAGCGTAAACGCGCCGGTTCCGCAGGTGCGTCCGGCGTTCGCCAATCAGCCAGGCGGTAGCGAAATGGCCAGCGCCCTCGTCGCTCCGCAATCCGGAAACGCAGCGCAACAAGCGCTTTCTACAGTGACCGAGCAAGGTCAGCAGCAGTTCGCGGATCTCAGCGCCTACAGCGTACCGGTTCCTTCTCTGCTCGGACCGCGCCGCGCTCCGGGCGACGCGGAAGTCGCTTCGGCCGATCCGTCTGCGATGACGGGGAATCTCGCAGCGGTTCCGACGCCGGCTGAACGACCGGCGCTTGCCGAAAAGCTTCTGGCAGCGGCGAATGCCGATGCTGAAGCAAAAGACGACGTGGCAGACCAGGAGGATACGCTTTCTCCGGCCGTTGCCGATGCCCTTGACCAGCAGAATGGTGATGGCGACCGTCAGGTCGCGTCCAACCAGCCGCCGGTCACGAGCATCGAGCAGGCTATTAACGCGGCAACGCCGCAAAAGGTTCCAAGCGAGAAGCCGCCGTTGCAGCTTGCCGCTCTTGCTCCCACCACGAAGTCCGCAAGCTTCGGCGATGGCTTCGATGCACCGAATCCGACCGACTCGAATGGGCTGTCGCAGGGCCTGCCGACCAAGGGCGGACGCCCGACGAAGCATGAGGCCGCAGAAGCCGACGCCAGCCGCGCGACGATTCGCACCGAGCCGAAGCTGACGCAGAAGATCATCTCGCAGTGGGCGCTTACTAACTCCCGCATGGAAATGGTCACCAAGCCGGTCAAGGCGCCGCGCTTCGTCAGTCAGACGCTTCGTGCCCAGCCGACTTCGGTCTATGCCGAAGGCTTCACCAAAACGGCCTCCATCGATCCCGGCCGCTTCAGCGGCAGCGCGGTCAACTTCATGGAAGTGCGGAAGTTCGACTCGAACTGAGGCGGACAAGGAAGAATTTGAAAGAGCCGCCGGAGCGATCCGGCGGCTTTTTTGTTTTGCGGACTGTGGCGGAAAGTCGCGCGGTGAGGTGCGGTTTCGGCACAAGCGTGGCGTTGATTTTCATTTCCATATCGAGAATATGGAGCCTATTGTATTCTCCACAAGTGAAGATATGGATCTGTCGTCAATCGAAATTTTTAAGGCAGTCGCATCGCATTGCAGCGTCACGAAGGCTGCGGCGGCGGTAGGCCGTGTACCGTCGAATGTCACGACGCGCGTCCAGCAGCTCGAAGAGGATCTCGGAGTGGCGCTGTTCTGTCGCGACGGCAAGAAGATGTCGCTGACGCGCGAAGGCTCGATTTTCCTGTCCTATGCAACGCGTCTTGCTGACCTGGCAGAGGAAGCAAGGCAGGCTGTGCGGCCCCTGGCGGCATCGGGCATCCTGCGTGTCGGAACGATGGAAAGCACCGCCGCAAGTCGGCTTCCTGACGTCATCAGGCGGTTTGGATCGCTATGGCCTGACGTCTCCCTGCAACTGACGATGGGGGCGACACGGGAGCTCATGCTGGGCGTGCTGGCCGAAGAGCTGGACTGCGCATTGGTCGCCCGGCCGCCACAGGCTTCGCTCGACGAGACGCGCTATGCCGATCTCGACCTCGGCAGCTTCGATGCACGGCGCATCTATGTCGAGGACCTCGTTCTCGTCCTTCCTCCGAAACACCCCGACGTCAAAGCCGCGGCGGACCTGCGTGTTCGGACACTTGCAGTGATGGAGCCAGGGTGCACCTATCGCCGCATGGCCGAGGAGTGGGCACAGGACGCCGCCTCGCTGCGCACGCTGGAGCTCGGTTCTTATCATGCGATCCTCGCGAGCATTGTCGCCGGCAATGCCTTTGGTGTCATGCCGCGCTCGGTGTTCGATCTGCTGCGCTGGCCCTTCGATATCGTCACCCGCGAGATCGGCGCGGTGGAAACGTTTCTCGTGCGTCGAAAGGGCGACCGATCGGATTCGTTCGAAGCCTTTCACGATGTCCTTATTGCCTCGCGGGGCAGGGACGGCCCCTCACTTCCAAGCGGCTGACCTTGCATCCTTCTCTCAATCAAGACGCTTCGTTTCACAAACTGCCGGTTCGTCATGTCAAATTCCAGCAATCCCAACACCGATCCCGGTCGGCGCCTCCGTCTCCGCCTGTTTTCGCCGATCCTCGCCGGTGCCACGCTGCGCGAGCGCATGCTTGCGTGCCTTGGTGCGCTGATCGCGATCGCGCTGACTGGCATGGTCTGCGGTTACTTCTTCGGGCAGGGCTCGCACCTGCCGCTGATCGTTGCGCCGATGGGCGCTTCGGCGGTGCTGCTTTTCGCCGTGCCGGCTAGTCCGCTTGCTCAGCCGTGGTCGATCATTGGTGGCAATACGATATCCGCCATGATGGGCATCATCGCCGCACACTTCATCCATGAGCCGATCATCGCGATCGGCGTCGGCGTCTCGCTGGCGATCGGCGCTATGTCGTTCACCCGCTGCCTGCACCCGCCCGGCGGCGCTGCGGCGCTGACCGCTGTGCTGGGTGGTCCGGCTGTTGCAAGCTGGGGCCTGCTCTTCCCCTTCGTGCCGGTAGCCCTGAATTCCTGCATCCTGGTGGCGCTCGGCATTCTCTTTCACAAGCTCGGACGGCGAAACTATCCGCATGTGGCCGCTTCCGCGCCGGTCAATAAGCATCAGACGATCGATCGGCCGTCCGCTGTGCGGATCGGCTTCCGCGAGGAAGATGTGGACGCGGCGCTGGCGAAGTTCGAGGAAACCTTCGATATCGATCGCGGCGACCTCAGTCGTTTGCTGAGGCAGGTCGAGGTCGAGGCTGCCGTTCGTTCGCACGGCACCGTCAGCTGCGCCGACATCATGTCGCGCGACGTGATCGCGGTGGGCGAGAACGCCACGGCGGAAGAGGCGCGCGCGCTGCTCCTGAAACACAATGTCCGTACGGTGCCCGTAAAGGATAGCAGCGGGCGATTGGTCGGCACGGTGGGGCTGCGGGAATTGATGCAGGCCGAGCGGCTTGCCGATCACATCGCGACGGCCGCGACCGCTTCCCCGGATGCGCCTGCCATCAGCCTGTTGCCTGACCTGACCGACGGGCACACGCACGCAGTCGTCATTGTCGATGACGGCGACCACGTGCTCGGGCTCATCTCGCAGACGGATCTGCTGAGCGCCATGGCTCACCTGCTGCCGGAACAGACGACGCGAAGCGCCGCGTGAAATGCTAGCTAGAAGACAGTGGCCAGGCCGAACTGCAGGTAGGCGGCCAGGCTGAGCGTGGACAGCGACACGGCGAGCGGCGGCGCTGGCGTCCGCATCGTCCAACCGAGAAGCGGGCCAAGCGCCGCGATCAGCATGCCGAGCCATGGCCCGTTGCCGGCGAAGGCCAATCCGAGGGCGGAGAGATTGACCGCGCTGGCGATCATGGTGAGCGGGGCGGTTGTTACGGCATCCGTTCTGGGGCTGAAGATGCTGATGAAGCGCGGCCAGCTGAGGGCGATGGCGAGAACCAGGAAGACGGGAGCGATCGTCTGGAGTTGCATCAGCGCGCTCCGACGGCCAAGCGGAAATAGCCATCGAGATGGCCGACCTCGCCGGTGCCGCTCTGGCGTGCCGCAAGCGCGCTGCCGACAGCGATCAAGACAGGATTGTCATAGCCGATTTCCTCGATCCCAGAGGCGACGGTTGAGAGTGTGCCGTGCCAATCGCGCTGTGTCGACCGGCTGACGTCGCTGATGATGATGGCCGGCGTTTCAGGCGACAGGCCTTCTTCGATCAACCGATCGGCGATAAGCGGGGCCGTCCTGCCGCCCATGTAAAAGACGGTCGTCGTATGCGGATCGGCGACGGTGGCCCAATCGACATTGGCCGGCAGCCCGCCATGCCGAGAATGGCCGGTGATGAAGCGGACCGATTGCGCGTGGTCGCGGTGCGTCAGCGAAATGCCGAGACGGGAGGCCATGGCGCTCGCGGCCGTGATGCCAGGAATGACATCGACCGGAATGTTCTCGCGATCGAGATGGGCAATTTCCTCACCGGCGCGGCCGAAGATCATCGGATCGCCGGACTTCAGGCGCACGACACGTTTGCCTGCCTTGGCGAGCCTGACCATCATGTCGTTGATGTCTTCCTGGCGGCAGCTCGTGCGGCCGCCGCGTTTTCCCACCAGCATGCGCTTGGCTTCACGTCGGGAGAGCTCCAACACCTCGGTCGAAACCAAATCGTCGAAGAGGATCACGTCGGCCGCCTGCAGGGCGCGCACGGCTTTCAACGTCAGAAGTTCCGCATCACCGGGGCCGGCGCCGACCAGCGTCACACGACCTTTGGAGTGGGCGGGCGCTTCCCGAAGCCGCTCGGCCTCCTCGACAAGCAGCCCGCGGACGCCCTCCTCCGGCGTATCCGAACTTGAAAAGGCGCGATCGACAAACTTCTCCCAGAAGGCGCGGCGCAAGGGGCCGGGTGCGAGCCGCTCATTGACCGTCTCTCGCAGCAACTGGGCCAGTTCCGCCCAGCCCTTCAGCGCTCGCGGCAGCAATGTCTCGATCCGCCGGCGAATCGCCTGGGCAAGGATCGGTGCCGCGCCATCCGTTGAGATTGACACAACAACCGGCGAGCGGTTGACAATCGAGCCGAACTGGAACTGGCAGAAGGCGGGCTTGTCTATGACATTGACCGGCACGCCGGCTATGCGGGCGGCGTCGAAAAAGGCTTGGGCTTCATCCACCTCCTCGCAGTCGGCGATGGCGATGGCGGCGCCGGCGAACATCGCTTCGTTCCATCCGTGGCAATGATGGATGAAACCGCCCTGAGGGTGTTCGGCGCCTCGCAGGATCAGTTTGTCGAAGGTGTCGGAAAGCTCGTCTGCATAGATATGGACTTCCGCGCCGCATGCGGCGAGAAGCTCGGCCTTCCAGGCGGCGGCATCGGATCCGCCGGCGACGATCACGCGCTTGCCTTCGAGCGCCCAGAACACCGGCAGCTTGGCAAGCGGCTCCATGCGGGCGGGTGTTTCACTCCGCGGCGGCTGCAAGACATCCATCGATGATCCCCCTGATCTCGGCGCGGCAGGAGCCGCAGTTGGTTCCGGCATTGAGTTCCTTGCCGACGGCTTCGACGCTGTGGCAGCCGCCGCGAACGGCAGCGACGATCTGGTTGACGCCGACGCCAAAGCAGGAGCAGACGGTGGCGCCCGGATCAGGCTTGTCGGCACCCGGGCGACCGGCGACGAGAGCGAAGCGCTTGCGCAGATTGGTGTGTTCGGCGGTGAGCTGGGAGATCGCCCAGTTGCGGGCGACGGCCACCGGTTCGCGCGCCAGGAACAGGGCCGCAAGCAGTCGCTTGCCGTCGAAGAAGGCGAGCCTCAGATCGCCAGACTGCTGGTCGGCATAGCCGAGTGGTTCGACGTCGTCAGGGATAGCGAAAGTGGTGCGGCACCATGCGCACCAGTCCTCGATCGGCCGGTCGAAGGCGAGCTCCACCCGCCACCCGCCTTCGGCCTTTGCCAACGCCCAATACGCGGCATCGAGATTGTCCGGCTTGGCTTGGGAGACCGCAAAGCCGTAGCGCGCCGCTTTGAAGCGTTGGGCAGCGACTGCGACATTTTTCGAGGCGGGTTGGCCCGAGAGAGCGTCGGTCAAAGGCGCGACGACGACGTCGATGCGGGCCTTGGCGGCAAACTGATCGTTCCAGTGCATCGGCACGAAAATACTGCCGCGGGCCTGGCGCTCCGTGATCAGGGCGCGAACCACGGCCGTGCCGTGTGGGCTTTCGATCTCGACAAGATCGGCATTGCCGACGCCGATTTCGATCGCGTCACGTGGATGAAGCTCGGCGAAGGGCTCGGCGATATGGGATGAAAGCCGCGCACTTTTACCAGTGCGCGTCATCGTATGCCACTGGTCGCGGATACGGCCGGTGTTCAACGTGAAGGGATAGTCGGCGTTGGTGCGATCCGAGGCGACCGGTTTGACGGCGATGAAGCGTGCCTTGCCGTCGGCGTGGTAGAAGCCGCCCTTGGCGAAAAAGCGGGTCACATCAGTTTCACGGCCCGCCGGCTGCGGCCACTGAAAAGGGGATAATTCGTCATAAGACTGACGGTTCATGCCGACGTATGCGCCGATATCGAAGTCGCGATTGCTGTTGTTCTCGAAGGCGGAGAGGGCGGCGTGTTCGTCGAAGATCTCGGCATTGGAGGCGAAGTCGAAGGCTTGGGAAAAGCCCATCCGTTTGGCCACCTCGGCAAGCTGCCACCAGTCGGCCCGGGCTTCTCCGGGCGCATCGAGGACGGAGCGCTGGCGGGAGATGCGACGCTCGGAATTGGTCACCGTACCGCTCTTTTCGCCCCAGCCGAGCGAGGGCAGAAGGACGTGCGCGTGACGCGCGGTATCGGTGTCCTTCAGGACGTCGGAGACGACGACGAAGGGACAGGCCTTGATGGCGGCCTCGACGGCGTCGGCATCCGGCATGGAAACGACCGGGTTGGTCGCCATGATCCAGAGCGCCTTGATCCGTCCGTCTGCAACGGCCCTGAACATATCGACCGCCTTCAGGCCCGGCTTTTCGGCAATCGTCGGCGCACCCCAGAAGCGCTGGACGCGGTCGCGATCCTTGGCGCTTTCGATTGCCATGTGGGCGGCCAGCATGTTGGCAAGCCCGCCGACCTCGCGCCCGCCCATGGCGTTCGGCTGGCCGGTGAGCGAGAAGGGTCCCATGCCGGGCCGGCCGATCCGGCCGGTGGCGAGATGACAGTTGAGGATGGCGTTGACCTTGTCGGTGCCCGACGAGGACTGGTTGACGCCCTGGCTGTAGCAGGTGACGACCTTCTCAGTCGTGGCAAAGAGGCGGTAGAATTCGCGAAGCTGCATGGCTGGCAGGCCGGTCAGTTCCAGCACCTCGTTGAAAGCGACGCCCGACGCAGCCGTAAAAGCCTCGGCAAAGCCGTTGGTATGTTCGGCAACGTAGTTCTGGTCGATGGCGTTGCTTGCGATCAGATGCTCGAAAAGGCCGACAAAAAGAGCGACGTCGCTGTCCGGGCGGATGGCGAGGTGCAGATCGGCGATATCGGCGGTCATCGTGCGCCGTGGATCGATGACGACGACTTTCATGCCGGGGCGTGCTGCTTTGGCGGCGGCCAGTCGCTGATAGATGACCGGGTGGCACCAGGCGAGGTTCGAGCCGGTGAGGATCACCAGATCGGCGAGCTCCAGATCCTCATAGGTTCCCGGCACGGTATCCGAGCCGAAGGCGCGGCGGTGGCCGGCGACGGAGGATGACATGCAGAGCCGCGAATTGGTGTCGATGTTGGCCGAGCCGATGAAGCCTTTCATCAGCTTGTTGGCGACGTAATAATCTTCGGTCAGCAGCTGGCCGGAGACGTAGAAGGCAACGCAATCGGGTCCGTGCATCGCGATAGCATCCGAAAATCGTTGCGCGACGAGGTCAAGCGCCTGTCCCCATTCCGCCCGCTCCCCCGAAATCTCCGGATGGAGAGCGCGCCCGTCGAGATCGACGGTTTCGCCGAGCGCCGAGCCCTTCGAGCACAGCCGCCCGAAATTGGAGGGGTGGTCTGGGTCGCCCTTGACGGAAACCTTGCCGTCGTCTGCGACCTTGGCGATGACGCCGCAGCCGACACCGCAATAGGGACAGGTTGTCTTGACCTCTTTTTCCATCATTCGGCCGCCATCATCAGGCTTTCGAGCGCGATGAAGAGGGCGCCGTTTTCGTTGCGCACCGGGATGGTCCGCACTTCGCCCTCATCGGCGCCCAGCGCCTTGCCGGTTTCGAGCGAGATCACCCAGTTATGCAGCGGGCAGGTGACGGCCTTGGCATGGACGATGCCCTGGGAGAGCGGCCCGCCCTTATGCGGGCAGTGGTCCTCGATGGCGAAGATCTCGTTTTCGGCCGTGCGGAAGACGGCGATCTTGCCCTGGGGTGTCTTCACGCAGCGGGCCCCCCGCAGCGGAATTTCGGAGATGTCGCCGATTGCAATCCAATTCATGTCCATCTCCTTACTCAGCGGCCTGCGGGTAGCCGATCGTCGCCATCGGCTTGAACTCATGCTTGTCCTTGCCGGAGACGCGCTCCGACCAGGGGTCGACCTGGGCGAATTTTTGCGAGAAGACGAAGCGGTCGTAATAGGCTTGGCGCTTTTCGGCATCGCCCATGATCTGGCGGCGGATTTCGTCCAGGCCGACACGCTTCGCCCATTTGTAGATGCGCTCGAGATAGCGGGCCTGCTCGCGGTACATCTGCGTCAGCGCCACGATATGCTCCAGCGCTTCGTCCTCGGTCTTCACGAGGCCGAGAACCTCGGTGCCCTTGATGTCGAGACCGGCAGCACCGGCGAAATGGATCTCGAAACCGCTGTCGACGCAGATCACGCCGATGTCCTTGCAGGTCGCTTCGGCGCAATTGCGCGGGCAACCCGAGACCGCCATCTTCAGCTTGGCCGGCGTCCAAGACCCCCACATGAACTTCTCGATGCGGATGCCGAGGCCGGTGGAATCCTGCGTGCCGAAGCGGCACCAGTCGGAGCCGACGCAGGTCTTCACCGTGCGCAACCCCTTGGCGTAAGCCTGTCCGGAGACGAAGCCGGCTTTGCCGAGATCGGCCCACACGGCCGGCAGGTCTTCCTTCTCGATGCCGAGCAGGTCGATGCGCTGGCCGCCTGTCACCTTCACCATCGGGATTTCGAACTTGTCGACGACATCGGCGATGGCGCGCAGTTCGTTGGAGTTCGTGACGCCGCCCCACATGCGTGGAACGACGGAATAGGTACCGTCCTTCTGGATATTGGCGTGGACACGCTCATTGATGAAGCGCGACTGGTAGTCGTCGGCATACTCGTCCGGCCAGTCGCAGACGAGGTAGTAGTTGAGAGCCGGACGACACTTGGCGCAGCCGCACGAGGTCTTCCATTCGAGTTCCTGCATGACGGCAGGAATGCTCTTGAGGCCCTTGGCCTTGATCAGGCGGCGGACGTCGTCGTGGCCGAGTTCGGTGCAGGTGCACATCGGCTGGACGGCGGCCGGGTTGTAGCTGTCGCCGAGGGTCAGCGTCATCAGCTTTTCTACGAGGCCGGTACAGGAGCCGCAGGACGCGGACGCCTTGGTGTGGGCACGCACGTCGTCCAGCGACGTCAGGCCCTTAGCTGTGATCGTCGAGGTGATCTTGCCTTTGCAGACGCCGTTGCAGCCACAGATTTCCGCGTCATCCGGCAAGGCTGCAACGGCCGCCATAGGGTCCAGCGGCGACCCTCCCTGATAGGCCTGACCGAAGATCAGCGTTTCACGCATCTCCTTGATATCGGTCTGTTTCTTTTTCAGATCGTTGAACCAGGCGCCATCGGCGGTTTCGCCGTAGAGCACGGTGCCGATGATCCTGTTGTCCTTCAGCACGAGGCGCTTGTAGACGCCGGCGGAGGCGTCGCGCAGCACGATCTCCTCGCGGTCGTCGCCATCGGCAAAGTCGCCGAGCGAGAAGAGTTCGATGCCGGTGACCTTGAGCTTGGTCGGGGTGTCTGAATGCACGAAGGCGGCGGAGCGGTCGCCCGACAGATGCGAGGCGGCGACGCGGGCCATCTCGTAGAGCGGTGCGACAAGGCCGTAGACCATACCGCCAACTTCCGCGCACTCGCCAAGCGCCATGATGCTGCCGTCCGAGGTCTGCATGCCATCATCGACGACGATCCCGCGGTTGACGGCAATGCCGGCATCCTTTGCGAGCCCGACACTCGGGCGGATACCGACCGCCATGACGACCAGGGTTGCCGGAATGATGCGGCCGTCGTCGAGCTCGATGCCCTCGACTTTGCCGTTGCCGACGATCGCCTTGGTATTGGCCTTGGTGATGACCTTGATGCCGCGTTCTTCAACGGCCTTCTGTAGGAGATAACCGGCCGCCGGATCGAGCTGGCGCTCCATCAGTGTCGGCATGACGTGCAGGACGGTGACGTCCATGCCGCGCGACGCAAGGCCGGCCGCCGCTTCGAGGCCGAGCAGGCCGCCGCCGATGACGATCGCTTTCTCGCGCGACTGGGCGGCAAGCAGCATCGCCTGCACGTCGTCGAGGTCGCGGTAGGTAATGACGCCGGGCAGATCCTTGCCGGGCACAGGGATGATGAAGGGCACCGAGCCGGTGGCAATCACCAGCTTATCGTAGCTTTCAACGACGCCGTGATCGGAGGTGACCGTCTTGGCGGCACGGTCGATCGCAACGATCTTGTGGCCTTTGTAGAGCGTAATGCCGTGCTTGATGTACCATCCATCGCCGTGGATGATGATCTCTTCATACTCCTTCTCGCCGGACAGAACCGGCGAAAGCATGATGCGGTCGTAGTTGACGCGCGGCTCGGCGTTGAAGATCGTGACCTGATATTGGCCCGGTGCCTTTTCGAAGAGGTGCTCGAGCATGCGCCCGGGCGCCATGCCGTTGCCGATGATGACAAGCCTCTCAGTCATAGTTTTCAGGTCCTCAAAATCAGGTGGCAGCGACGGCTTGTGCGGAGAGGCCTCGGCGGTCGAGCTGCCTGACCGACAGGTGCATCCAGACCAGCGAGATGACGACGATCGCGAAGAGCAGCATGAAACAGCTCGACCAAAGGCCGGTCATGTCCTTCAGGAGGCCAAAAGCGATCGGCAGGATGAAGCCGCCAAGGCCGCCCATCATGCCGACGATGCCGCCGACCGCGCCGACGCTTTCGGGGTAGTAGGCGGGGATGTGCTTGTAGACGGCAGCCTTGCCAAGGCTCATGACGAAGCCGAGGGCAAAGATGACGACGATGAAAACACCAGGCGTGATCCCGAGTGCGGAGCCGGTGCCGGCGGCCGGGAGCGAAAGGATCAAGGTTGCCACAGCAGACACGGCAAACATGACGTACATGACACTGCGAGCGCCCTTCTTGTCGGAGAGGACGCCGCCGAAGGCGCGGAAAATGCTGCCCGGAATGGAATAGGCGGCTGCGACAATGCCGGCGACGCCCAGATTGAAGCCGTAGACACCAACCAGATAGCGGGGCAGCCACAGCGACAGCGCAACGAAGCCGCCGAAGGCGAAGAAGTAATAAAGCGAGAAGCGCCAGACTTGGGCATTCTTCAGCGGTGCGAACTCCTGCAGGAGGCTCTTGGAGGCGACGCCGCGCTCGCGGCGGAGGCGGAAGGACGGATCATCCGTCGTGGTGAACCAGAAGACGATCGCCATCAGCGCCAGGCCGATGGCCCAGATCTGGGCAACGGCCTGCCAACCCCATGCAATCAGGATGAACGGGGCGGCGAACTTGGTCACAGCAGCGCCGACATTGCCGGCGCCGAAGATGCCAAGCGCTGTTCCCTGCCTTTCCGCCGGAAAGAATGGCGAAACGTAGGCGACGCCGACCGCGAAGGAACCGCCGGCAAGCCCGACGCCGAGGCCGGCAATCAGCATCTGCGTATAGGTGTGGGCATAGGAGAGGAGGAAGGTCGCCACGGCGGCGGCCAGCATGGTGAGCGTGTAGACGAGGCGGCCACCATAACGGCCGGTCCAGATGCCAAGCACGATGCGGACCAGCGAACCGGTCAGGACTGGCGTGCCGACCAGCAATCCGAACTCGGCCTCGTTCAGGCCAAGGTCCTGTTTGATGCGGATGCCAATGATCGCGAAGATCGTCCAGACGGCAAAACAGAGGGTGAAGGCAATCGTGGACATCCACAATGCCTTGGCTGGTTCGCCGGCGGACATGGACTGCGTACTCTTGATAACAGACATGGCTTCTCCGGGGCCCGACAAGGTCGTGCCGATCCATCGCTAGGGGTTAAAAACAAAAAGCCGCTGGTCAGGGCGCAGGCACCTGAGGTGCGCGAAATATCCTGATCAGCGGCTTTGCTGTGAGCGCCCGTCGTTGGACGCCGAATTCGTGGCCTCGTGGCCCGCCTATAGCTAAGCAAGAGCCGTGCCAGTTTATTCAAGTGTTTGTTTTTTAAAGATTAAGATCGACACCGCAAATCGGGAGGGCATCTCTGCATCAGGGCATATGCAGCAGCGGATCTAAAAATTGTGCAATGCGCATAAAATAAGCGCGCGGTTAGGATCGGCTCTGAGCCGCAATGTAGCCATCCACGTCATCGGGATCGAACAGGTTGCCGTCGAAGAAGCCATCCGGCCCGAGCGTCAGCGCGCCGCTGGATCCGACGGGCGTTTCGGTGCGAAGCGCGCCTTCCACCTTGGAGCTTGCGGCCGGCATGGCGACGTTCAACGTCCGCAGCGCGTTTCGGTAGATATCCGGCCTGTAGGTGTCATTGGCGATCTGCTGATGCTGCGCCGTATGTTCGATGTGCCCCCAGCGAACCATCTGTGTGTAGAACCACAGGGCGTGGCTTTTCCATGGGAATGTCGCGGCCTTGGCATTGGGGACGAAGAAGTCCTTTACGTTCCGGATCTCGCCCCCGCCGGTATGCAGAAGGCCGGTCAATGCGGGCAGCAGGTCTTCTGCAGGCCGGTTCACATAGGCGGGCCTGGCCAGCAGATCGGCAAGCTCCAGGTGGTTGGCGGCGTCCGCGCACCAGAGGGAGGCCTTGTAGAGCGCTTGCAGAAGGGCAGCCAAGGCCTTGGGATGGCCATCGGCCCAACGGCTGTTGACGCCGAGCACCTTTTCCGGGCTCGATTTCCAGATGGCCGCCTTGGCCGTCGCCAGATGCGCGCCACTGTTGAGCACGCCAAGTGTATTCCACGGTTCGCCTGCGCAATAGCCGTCGATGAGGCCGGCCGTCAGGGCATCCGCCATGTCAGGGGGAGGCAAAATGCCGATCTCCACTTGCCGATCGGGATCGATGCCGCTCGCAGACAGCCAGTAGCGTAGTTCGTAGTTATGGCCCGAGTAGGGGTGGACGACGCCGAAGCGGAGCCGGTCCCCTTTGCGGCGACCGATGACCTGCTTCAAGGCAAGGCCGCTGGAGCGCGCATCGAGATCGGGCGAGGCGCCGCATTCGGCCATCTCGCTCCATAGACCGGCAGAGACAGTCACGGCATTGCCGCCAAGTCCAAGGGCCATCGGTACGATCATGCGCGGGGCCGGTGCGGTCAGTCCCAGATTGCAGGCGATCGGCATGGGGGCTAGAATATGCGCCACGTCGAAATGGCTGACCGCAAGTCGGTCGCGAATCGTCGCCCAAGAGCGTTCACGCACGAGCGTCAGCTCGATTTCCTCTGCCTCTGCAAAGCCCTTTTCCTTGGCGGCGACCAGTATGGCGCTGTCGAGAAGCGGCAGAAAGCCGGCGGTGATCTGATGTGTGCTCGTCATGCTTCGGTTCCCGGATCCAGAAGGCTTGCAGCGGTAATCAGGCTTTGGGCGATCTCGACGATCTTCCTGTTCTGGTTCATGGCCGTTCGCCGCATGAGCGCATAGGCTTCGTCCTCCGTCAGGCCGCGGGATCGCATCAGCAATCCCTTCGCCCGGTCGATCAGCTTGCGGTTTTCCAGTTCGCCGCGCGTCTCCTCCAGCTCGCGGTTCAGGCGCGAGAAGGCATTGAAGCGGCTGATCGCCATCTTCAGGATCGGGCGCACCCGTTCCTGCTTGAGGCCATCGACGATATAGGCGGAAACACCAGCCTCGACCGCCGCCTCGATGGAGGCTTCGTCCGACTTGTCGACGAACATCGCAATGGGGCGTTTTACCGCGCGCGAAATCTGGAAGATGCTTTCCAGCATGTCGCGGTTCGGGTTCTCGATGTCGATGACGATGACATCGGGATTGATCTCCATGATGCGCCTGGCAAGGCCATTCATGTCGTCGATGATGGTGACATTGTCATAGCCCGCCTCGCGCAGGCCGACCTCGATGATCGACGCGCGGATGCTATTCTCGTCGATGACGAGGACGTTGAGGTCGCTGGGCTTGGAAGAACGGTTGGCCACAGGTCTACCGCCGTTCACTGAGATCCGGGATGCGCGTGACTTCAGATAGCGCCGGTGTCGGTATCGGGGAAAGTGCCATGCTGTCGTTGCGCTACCCTGTGGCTCTGAGGCTTCTGGTGTGCCCGTCGTGCGGCCATTGAATGCGCGAATGGCGCCTCAAAATCAAGCAGTTTTTAGTGTGCCTATTTAATGGGCTTCCTCCTGGCGTCGCCGAATTGCCTTCGGGGCCCAAAACAAGAAAGCCGCCGATGGAGCGGCGGCTTTTGAGAAAGTGCGCAGAAATCAGCCTTCCGGCGGCGCCTCGATCATGCCGAGTGCGTGCAGATAAGTGTCGAGGATTGCGTCCTCTTCCATGCGTTCCTGCTCGTCCTTCTTGCGGAGCGCAACGACCTTCTTGAGAATCTTGGTATCGAAGCCCATGCCTTTTGCTTCGCCGTAGACGTCCTTGATGTCGTCGGCGATGGTCTTCTTTTCTTCTTCCAAGCGTTCAATGCGCTCCACAAAAGCGCGGAGCTGGTCGCGGGCGACGCCATGAGCATCAGACATCGTGTTCTCCTGATAGGGGTGTAAAATTCGGATGGCGTTGACTGCCGCGAAGCGTGTCCGGGGTCAAGCCGATTCAGGCCGCCAGAGATTTATTTGTGCGGCTTGTTCAGTTCAAACGCGGCTTTTTGCTCCGCCGAGGCGTCGTTCTGGTGAAGGTTCTTCCAATCTTCATAACGCATGCCATAGACGATTTCGCGCGATTCGTCCTTTGACAGCGGAACCCCTTCGGCCTCGGCCGCCTCGCGGTACCAGTTGGACAGGCAGTTGCGGCAGAAGCCGGCCAGGTTCATCAGATCGATGTTCTGCACATCGCCTCGTTCGCGCAGATGCTCCACGAGGCGGCGAAAGGCTGCAGCCTCGAATTCGGTCTGTTGTTGCTTGGTCAGGGCGGCCATTTCGGTCTCCTTCATTCGTACGGACCGGTGCGCGACACGTGGACATTATACTCGTGCAGCGCTGGATTGGCGTTCATTGTCTCGAAAATCGGCACGAGACGCTTTGCCCATGCGGCAATGCCGGGCTCGTCGCCGATCAGATCCTGGCGCACCTCGAGCAGCGCGTGCGGGATGCCAGTCAGCATGCAATGCCGATACATCGTGTCACCCTTCAGTGCGCCATCGTAAGGTTCGTTGTCACCCACCACGAGATCGGGATCGCTGCGCAACATATCAAGCAGGGGAGCGACTGCGCGATGATCGGTATCCCACAGGACCGCCGCGTGCCAGGGGCGGGGAAAGATTTTCCAGACCGGCGTATAGGAGTGAAGAGACAGAACGAGCGGGGCCTCGCCCGTCTTGTTCGCTACCCTGTCGATCGTTTCGCTGACGGCTTTGTGATAAGGCCGGTGGAACGTTTCGACCCGGTAATTCCACTCCTCAGCGGTGATCGGATGATTGCCCGGAACGATCGCTCCGTCCGATATCTTCATGATCAGTGTCGGGTCGTCCTCGCCACGATTGGGATCGATCAGCAACCGTGAAAAGCCGCCCAGCACGGCAGGCACCCCGAGCTTCGTCGACAAGTTCCTTATGAGTCCCTCGATGCCGATATCATAGGCGATGTGGCGTTCGAATGCGCTGTCCGGCAAGCCAAGCCTGCCATAGCGCTCCGGCAGTCGGTTCATCGCGTGATCGCCGAGCAGCACCATGCCTTTGTCATGATCGCCGGCTAACAGTTCGAATGATTTGAAAGTGCTCATGAAGGAAATGGCCGATCGCAGTTTATGGGGCTGCCTCTGATCGCACGGGCCATGGGTTGGTTCAAGCGCGCTCGACAAGCAAAGGCCCGAGCCCGGTCCAAGTACGGTTGAAGATCCAGAATATAATCGATTAGCATTGCGTTGACATTCGCCGGGAGGCAGCGCAAGAAGGCACACCTAAAGAAATAACCGGGAGCCCATTGGAAGTCGTGTTGATTCAGACCGCGCCAAGTTTCCTTACGCGTTCCGGGCCGCTTGCCCGTTTTGCATTGTTTGTTCTCGCGGCTTTCTCGCCGTTTTTTATTGCTGATGTAGCCCGCGCCGATTTCCGCGTGTGCAACGGAACGCAGAATCTGGTGGGCGTGGCGATCGGGTATCGAGCCAAGGGTGGCTGGATGACGGAAGGTTGGTGGCAGGTGCCGGCGACGACTTGCGCGACGCTGATCGAAGGCGAGTTGCAGTCGCGATATTACTATCTCTACGCCGAAGACGCCGCTCGGGGAGGCCGATGGACGGGTGACGTGCAGATGTGCGTGGCGGAAAACGAGTTCAAGATCACGGGTGTCAATGATTGCTACGCCCGTGGCTATCAGAAGATGGGGTTCAAGGAATATGACACGGGCCGCCAGGGCAGCTGGATGGTTCAACTTTCCGATACCCCCGGCACGCAAGAAAGCCCGAATTGATGAAGCGTAACCGCAAAATTAAAATCCTCGCCACGCTCGGACCCGCCTCGTCCGAGGAATCGATGATCGAGAAGCTGCACCAGGCCGGTGCGGATGTCTTCCGCATCAACATGAGCCACGCCAGCCACGACGTCATGCGCACACTGATCAAGCGCATCCGCGCCGTCGAGGCGCGTTCTGGCCGACCGATCGGAATTCTCGCCGATCTCCAGGGTCCGAAGCTGCGCGTCGGCAAGTTTGCCGAAGGCAAGGTCGATTTGAAGGCGGGCGACACGTTTACGCTCGACAACAAGGATGTTCCCGGCGACGCCAGCCGTGTATTCCTGCCGCATCCGGAAATCCTGGAATCGGTGCAGCCCGGCCACCGGCTGCTGATCGATGACGGCAAGCTCGCACTGCGCGCTGAAAAGTGCGACGGGAAGAGCATCGTTACGACGGTTATTTCAGGCACGAAGATCTCCGACCGAAAGGGCGTCAGCCTTCCCGACACGCTGCTCACCGTCGGCGTTCTGACGGACAAGGACCGTACGGACCTCGCAGCCGTTCTCGAAACCGACGACGTCGACTGGGTTGCGCTCTCCTTCGTGCAGCGCCCGGAAGATCTGGCTGAAGTGCGCAAGATCGCGCGTGGCCGCGTCGGCATCATGTCGAAGATCGAAAAGCCGCAGGCGATCGAGCGCATCGAGGAAATCATCGAGCTTTCCGATGCGCTGATGGTTGCTCGTGGCGATCTTGGCGTCGAAATGCCGCTCGAATCCGTTCCGGGCATCCAGAAGCAGCTGATCCGCGCCTGCCGTCGCTCCGGTAAGCCGGTTGTCGTCGCGACGCAGATGCTGGAATCGATGATCTCCGCGCCGGTTCCGACGCGCGCCGAAGTCTCCGACGTTGCGACCGCCGTCTTCGAAGGCGCCGATGCGGTCATGCTGTCGGCCGAATCCGCGTCCGGCGACTATCCTGTCGAAGCAGTCGCGACGATGGCGTCGATCGCCAGCGCCATCGAGCGCGAGCCGCACTATCCGGGCATCATCTACGCGCAACGCGCCCAGCCCGAGGCAACCGGCGCCGACGCGATTTCGCTCGCCGCCCGCCAGATCGCCGAGACGCTGCGTCTGTCGGCCATCGTCTGTTACACCTCATCAGGCACAACCGGTCTCCGCGCCTCCCGCGAGCGCCCGCAGGTGCCGATCCTGGCGCTGTCGCCCGTTATCCAGACCGCACGCCGCCTGGCGATCGTCTGGGGCCTGCACTGCGTCGTCACGCACGACGCGACCGACCTCGACGACATGGTCAACCGCGCCTGCCGCATCGTCGCCGATGAAGGTTTCGGCAAGCCTGGCGACCGGATCATCATCTCGGCCGGCGTGCCGCTCGGAACGCCCGGTGCGACCAACATGCTGCGTATCGCCTATATCGGCTCCGACGGCCAGAGCGGCGTCTGAGACTTTCCCTAGGAATTGAACGAAAGCCCGTCGCCGGACACAGGCGGGCTTTTTGTTTTCAGTCGACCCGATGCGCCCCTTGTGTGCGGCGGATGCACATGCAAGTCTCCCGTGCCGAGATCGGGAGGGCATCATGCAGACAGTCACGCTTCTTGCGTTCGCAGCCGTTTCCTTCGTTGGCATTGCGACGCCGGGACCAACGGTGCTTCTGGCGATGACCAATGGTTCGCGTTACGGCGTCAGGCGTGCCGCCGCCGGCATGGTTGGAGCGGTGCTCTCGGATTTTGTGCTGATCGGGGCCGTTTCGATCGGTCTCGGCGCACTGTTGGCGGCGTCGGAATTCTGGTTCTCGGCGCTCAAATATGTCGGCGCCGCCTACCTGGCTTTTCTCGGCATCATGATGCTGCGGTCGAAAGGCACGATCGATGCCGCCTTGAAGCAGGGGGCGGTGGCGGCGGGCGGAACGCCGACTTCGATCGCCCTGAAGAGCTTCCTGGTCGCGGTCACCAATCCGAAGGGCTACCTCTTCTTTTCGGCCTTCCTGCCGCAGTTCATCGATCCGACCAGCCCGCAGGCGGCGCAATATGCCGTGCTCGCACTGGTGTTCGCCTCCCTCGATTTCATCATCATGCTTGCCTATGCCGTGTTCGGCGCGCAGGCCGTCCGCTTCCTCAAGACGAAGGGAGCGCTTTGGCTTGAACGTGCCTGTGGCGGCGCGTTGCTTGCGCTGGCTGGATCGCTCGCGCTCTATCGTCGGGCGACGGTGTGACTTAGGGCAGGGAAACATGCCCGACCCGATAGATCTGGCTTGAGCCTGCAATGAGCGGAGCCGATCGCTGCAGGCTGAGGCGCACCAGCGTCCAACTGGTAGGCTCGAAGGCTGAAACGGAGGCGAGGACGTCAGCCTGTCGTGCCACGCGTTGCGCCCGTCTGGCTTCCTCGTCTCTGATGTCGGCGAGCGCGGAATAGGGATCGATGGCGATCACCTCCTCGGCAGCGAATTTGGCATCTGCCAACGCCGGTGCGTTTTCGGCGTGCCACACGATCCATGTCTTCACATGGGGCCAGCCGAAGGACTGGGTCAGTCCTTCGAAGCCGGGTCCGGTGAGATAGTCGCTGGCACCATACGGCTGCTGCCAGAGATAGAAGGGCGCATAGAGGTTTTCGCGGGATCCGAACTCGCCCTTGCGAGCGCTGAGATAGGCCTTGAAGCCGAGACCGGGAAGTCCATCCAACATCGGTCCCTTGTCGCGGAGGCGCCGGTCGATGATCGACATGTCGTAGTCGGCCGGCAGGGTAAAGCTGTACTGCATTGCGATCATGGCAGAGCCTCCACCGGCTCAAGCCAGTCGACGAAGCGGCCGGCTTCGGTGGCCTGGACGCTGAGATAGCTGAATGGACTGTCGTGCCCGGCGCCATGCCAGTGTTTCTCGCCGGCGGCAAGCCAAACGGCATCTCCGGCCCGCAACTCCTCGACCGCGCCGCCATCGCGCTGTGCCAGGCCCTTGCCGGACAAAACAAAAGAGCAGTTGCCCGCGCGGATGCGTGTGCCAATGCGTGGTCGTCCCTGGATCAAGGGGTGCCCGCATGGCCGTGTTCCCGCCATCGACAGCGCCCTCCTGCAGCATTTCCACCCAGAACGGCGCGGTGGCACTGCCGTCAGGCGAGCGAATGGCATTCCCCGGGCGGCGGATCGTCATGCGTTCGGGATTGCCCATCACGCCGCACTCACAAATGCACGGGCTTCCCAACCGGGCTCACTCATCTGCGCCTTTCCATCGCCGAAGGACCACTCATCCGGCGATGTGGTAGTGATGACGATCATGACGTCTTCCGGACGGATGCCGGGCGACTGTCCGAGAAGCTCGGCGGCGCGCTTGAAAAACGTCTGGCGGACCTCCGTCGAGCGAGGCTTCCCCGCGGTGATTGCGAAAAGCACGAAGTCGTCGGAACGCGGCCCGGCGAGATAGTTGCGATCGAAGATCAGTTCGCCCTCGTCATGCTGATGAATAGCCTGGAAGCGGTCGGTCGCCGGCACGTTGAACGTCTCGACCATGGCGCGATGTATGCTGTCCGAAACGGCGCGAAGGTACTCCGGCGACTTGCCACGCAGGAGAGAAATGCGAACGAAAGGCATGACAGCCTCCTCTCAGTGAGTTCTTGACAGGAGGAGCATCGCACGTCACGATAATGCATAAAATCAGAATTTTATGGATCAATTATCCACAAATTCGGGACTGTTGAGTTGCGACGGACGATCTTCGATCTCGATGTGCTGAGGACCTTTGCGACCGGAATGGAGCTTGGCAACTTCGCGAGAGCGGCCGACCGGCTCGGCCGCTCGACCTCGGCCGTCAGCGCCCAGTTGAAGAAGCTGGAGGAACAGACAGGAACGCCGATCTTCCGCAAGGCCGGGCGCGGCCTTGCGCTCACCGATGCCGGCGAGACGATGCTGGCTTATGCGCGCCGGCTGCTCGAGCTCAATGACGAGGCGGCTGCCGCCGTAAAGAGCATAGAGCTCGAGGGCTGGGTGCGGCTCGGACTGCAGGAGGACTTTGGCGAGACCCTGCTGCCCGATGTGCTCGGCCGTTTCGCACGTGCGCATCCGAAGGTCCGCATCGAGGCACGGGTTGTGCGCAATGTCGAACTGATCGAGCGCGTCACCTCGGGAAAACTCGATCTGGCGCTGGCATGGAGCGATGGCACGCTGACGCCACATTGCGACAAAATCGCCGACGTCCCGATGCGTTGGATCGGGCCGGCGGAAGGGGCGATTGACTGGAGCCTCGGCAGCGGCGAGCCGGTGCCGCTTGCCTCGCTGGAGGCCCCGTGCCTGTTGCGCACCGCGGCAACGAAGGCGCTCGATGAAGCTGGCATTTCCTGGCGCCTTTCCTTCGTCAGCCCCAGCCTTGGTGGATTGTGGGCGGCGACGGCCGCAGGCCTCGGCATTACCATCCGGACGCCGATCGGACTGCCCCGGAAGGTCAGGCCACTTCTCGCGAAGGAGGCCAGTTTGCCGGAGCTCCCGTCGCTCGGTCTTGTCCTGCATCGTGCCGAGGCGGAACCCGGGCCAGCGGCGGCCCGGCTTGCGTCAATCATGCTTCAATCAGTCGGCGAGGCCGTCGCCGATGTCGTGCCGCAGGCCGCCCGCCCGGCCGCGCGAGCCTACGCCTGATATTCGCGCTGCGCGTTGCGGCGGATCGCCTGCGGCGGCTGACCAAAGGCGCGCAGGAAGGCGCGGCGCATCCTCTCGCGGTCGGCAAAGCCCGTTTCGGTGGCAACGACATCGATCGGATGCCGGCCCTGTTCCATCATCAGCCGTGCCGCCTCGAGGCGCAGGTTCTCCACCGCCTTTGCCGGCGATTGCCCCGTCTCTGCCCGGAACGTTCGGCTGAACTGGCGGGGGCTGAGGTGCGCCGCTTCCGCCAGCTCCTCGACGGAGAGCGCGTTCTTCAGGTTACTGCGCGCGTGGACAAGCGCCTTCTGAATCCGGTCCGATTTCGGTTCCAATTCCAACAGCGCAGAGAATTGCGACTGGCCGCCGGCGCGGCGGTGGTAGACGACGAGCTTGCGGGCAACGGCGCGGGCAACCTCGGCGCCATGATCTTTCTCGACCATGGCAAGCGCCAGATCCACTCCGGCCGTCATTCCGGCCGAACTCCAGACGGAGCCGTCGATGATGAAGATGCGGTCTTCCTCGATCTTGATCCTGGGATAGCGCGATTGCAACTCGCGGGCGAGAAGCCAATGCGTCGTGGCGCGGCGACCGTCCAGGACACCCGCCTCGGCCAGCAGGAAGGCGCCGGTGCAGATCGATGCGAGGCGCCGGGAGGCGGTAAGCGCGCTGCGGATGAAGTCGCTTTCGCCGGGGGTCGGCAGTTTGATGCCGACGGCACCTGACACCACCAGCGTATCGAGGGCAGGATCGTCGAACCGCGTCGTCTCGACAGTCACCCCGAAGGAGCCCGGCACCGGCCCTCCTGTCTCCGAGAGGTAGGAGATGTCGTAGACCTGTTCGTCGAGTTCGAGGTTGGTGAACTCGAAAGCCGAGATCGCCGCAAGGCTCATCATCTGGAAGCCGGGGAAGAGAAGGACCGCGATGCGCTGCATGCTCAAAACTCCGTTTGTCCTAAAAGGAGGTTTATATGACATTCAAGACATTGGCAATCGGGCGTATGACTCCTTGCAAGCAGACAGCAGGTGCTGTTGCTCAACATGGAGAACGACAATGACCGATCATCACAAGGGCACGGCTCTCGTTACAGGCGCATCGTCAGGCATCGGTGCCATCTATGCCCACCGGCTCGCAAAGCGCGGCTACGACCTCATTCTTGTTGCTCGCAACGCCGATCGCCTGTCCGAACTTGCGACGAAATTGACCAACGAAACGGGCAGGACGGTCGAGACGCTCCCCGCCGATCTCGGCAACCAGGCCGATCTGGCGCGCGTCGAGGCGGTGCTGAAGACAGATCGCAGCATCACGCTTCTCGTCAACAATGCCGGCTTTGGCGGCACCGCGCCGCTGCTTGCCTCCGATGTCGACAGAATGGAGGCGATGATCGATCTGAACGTCACGGCGTTGATGCGGCTGACCTATGCCGCCATGCCTGGTTTTGTTGCGCGTGGCGGCGGTGCGATCATCAACATCGCCTCGATCGTCGCGATCGCGCCCGAAATCCTGAACGGCGTCTATGGGGCCAGCAAGGCCTTCGTTCTTACCTTCAGCCAGTCGCTGAACCATGAGTTGGCGGACAAGAACATTCGCATCCAGGCCGTGCTGCCGGGAGCAACGGCGACCGAATTCTGGGGCATCGCCGGCACGCCGGTCGAGCACCTGCCAACCGAGATCGTCATGCAGGCGGAAGACATGGTGGATGCGGCTCTTATCGGCTTCGACCAAGGCGAATTCGCGACCATCCCAGCCCTCGAAGATGCTGGACTGCTGAAGGCCTACGAGGATGCACGCCGGGCGCTGATGCCGAACCTGTCACGGTCGGCACCGGCTACGCGCTACAAGGCTGCGTGAGGAAAGTGGTGAGGCAAGCTTGTCCTGCCTCTATCCATGCCGCGCCAGTGCGTCCGCGAATATCTCGGCATCGACGTTGCCGCCCGAGGTAACGACGATCACGTTGTCTTCTTCCAGCTGATCGCTATGGAACAGGGCTGCGGCAAGTGCCACTGCGCCGCCCGGTTCAACGACGATCTTCAGTCGTACAAAGGCGAGCGCCATGGCACGGAGCGCCTCCTCGTCAGTGACGACGATGCCGGCGCCCGCGAGGCGCTGCAGGATCGGGAAGGTGATGTTGCCGGGTTGCGGAGTGATGATCGCATCGCAGATGGAGCCGGTCATCGCCGCGTTGCGCTCAATCTTGCCCGAGGCAAGCGACCGCGTGAAATCGTCGAAGCCATCTGGCTCACAGGGGCGCACGCGAAACGCAGGCGCGCTTGCCTCGAGCGCAAGCGCGATCCCCGATGACAGGCCACCGCCGCCGCAGGGGATCAGCACCTCGGCCGACTTGATGCCTTCCTCTTCCGCCTGTTCTGCAATCTCGAGACCCGCCGTGCCTTGGCCGGCGATCACCTGGGGCTCGTCGAAGGGCTTGATCAGAGTCAGTCCATGTGCGGCCGAAAGCTCTGCGCCAATCGCGTCGCGGTCCTGTGTGGCGCGATCGTAGAGCACGACTTCGGCGCCGAGCGCACGGGTGTTGGCGATCTTCAGTTTCGGCGCATCGGAGGGCATGACGATAACGGAAGGGATGCCATGCAGCTTCGCGGCGAGCGCAACACCCTGCGCGTGATTTCCTGACGAAAAAGCGATGACGCCGCGTGCGCGCACGGCAGGATCGAGTGCGGAAACGGCCGACCAGCCGCCGCGGAATTTGAAGGAGCCGGTATGCTGCAGGCACTCGGCCTTCACGAACACTCGCCGTCCGGCAAGCTCGTCGATGAAGGGAGAGGAGAGTAGCGGCGTGCGGCGCGCATGTCCGCGTAGACGGGCGCGGGCGGCAACGATCATTTCAATGCTGGTCATTGAGACTCTTTCAAATGATGGTACGCCCATGCATAGGACCACACGCGACGCTTGTGAACGGTGACTTTGTCACCGTGACACGAAAAGTGCAGGCCGTGTATCCCGCTCAGACACGATCCGGCAGGACGAGACGATCAGCATCAATGGGCAGTCGTTGCAGGCGGAGCTAGATTTCGGAGGTGGCGTGCCGGTGGACTATTCCGTCATCGCCAAGGCCCTCCTATGTCGATAGCCCGAAGGCAAGTGCGCCCGGCGCCAGGCCGGCCGTCAGCATCAAGGGCGATTTCGTCCATGCGCGTATCCGGTGATCAGTAGCCGCTGGCGGAACCCTCGGTGGCGCGGCTGTCCATCGCGCCATAATAGCGCGCGCGGCCGCCTTTCTCGATATCGGCGAGGCTCTTGCCCCCGACAAGGATACCTGCGGCCTGTCCCCATTGCGGCGGGCCGCTGCCGTCATCCAGCGTATGGCCCATCGCGACCAATGCCCGGATCGTATCGGGCGAGAGCGTGTAGGGCTCGAGATAGATCTTGTCCGGCTGCCACTGGTGATGGATGCGCGGAGCGTTGACCGCCTGGCTGATGTCCATGCCGAAATCGATGACGTTCAAAATCGCCTCGAGGGTAATGGTGATGATGCGTGAGCCGCCGGGGCTGCCGATCACCATGAAGGGCTTGCCGTTCTTGGTGACGATCGTCGGGCTCATGGAGGAGAGCGGCGTCTTCTTCGGTGCGATCGCATTGGCTTCGCCCTGCACGAGCCCATAGAGGTTCGGCACGCCGGGCTTTGAGGTGAAGTCGTCCATCTCGTTGTTGAGAAGGATGCCGGTGCCGGGGGCCACAACGCCGGCGCCGAAGGATCCGTTCAGGGTGTAGGTGACGGCGACGGCGTTTCCTTCATCGTCTATGATCGAATAATGCGTGGTCTCGACGCTTTCCTTGGCGCCCAGCGGCCTCAAGTTGGCCGAAGCGCCTGATTTGTAGGGATCGATCCTGGCACGGATCGCCTTGGCGTAGCTCTTGTCGAGCAATGTCGACACCGGGTTTTCGACGAAATCGGGATCGCCAAGCGCGGCGTTGCGGTCGACATAGGCATAGCGCATGGCCTCGACCATCAGGTGAACTGTCTCTGCCGAGCCGTAACCCAGGAAGGACAGCGGGTAGTCTTCCAGCACATTGAGGATTTCGCAGATGATGACGCCGCCCGACGAGGGGGGAGGCGAGGAGATGATGTCGTAGCCGCGGTAGCTGCATTCGATCGGCTTCAACTCACGCACCGCGTACTGCTCGAAATCCTCCTTGGCGAGAATGCCGCCTTTCGCCTGGCTCGCACTGACGATCGCGTCGGCCGGCATGCCCTTGTAGAAGGCGTCGGGTCCTTTGTCGGCGATGTTGGAAAGAACGGCGGCAAGGTCGGGTTGCGCGAGCTTTTCGCCGATGGCATAGGGCTTTCCCTCCGCCTTCAGGAAGATTTTTGCTGCCGCCTCGTCCTTGCCGAGCCGCTTGGCGGCGCCGGCGATACTGGCCACGTCCCCCTGTTCCAACGTGAAGCCTTCCTTGGCGTAGCGAATCGCCGGCGCCAAGAGATCCTGCCGCGACTTCGTGCCGTATTTCTCGCGCGCCATTTCGAAGCCCATCACGGAGCCGGGTACGCCGACGGCGAGATAGCCGTCGAGGCTGGCACGAGGGACGATATCGCCCTTGGCATCGAGATACATCGTCTTGGTGGCGGCCAGCGGCGCGCGCTCGCGGAAATCAAGAAATGTCGTCTTGCCGTCTTTCAGGCGGATTGTCATGAAGCCACCGCCGCCGATATTGCCGGCCGTCGGATAAACGACGGCGAGCGCGTAGCCGACGGCGACTGCGGCATCGACGGCATTGCCACCGCTCTTCAGCACATCGACGCCGACATCGGTTGCCAGGTGCTGGGCGGTTACAACCATGCCATGCTCGGCCTCAACGGGCGTGGGCGAGGCAGCGAGCGCCGGCGGTGCAAGAGCGAGTGACAGCGCGGCGACGACGGCAAATATTCTGATGTGGGGGTGATCCATGGCTTCCCTCAAAGCATGACGGTGCGATGGATATGGGACGCGGCGAGCGCTAGGCAATGCACGGCCGTTCGCTAAAGTATGTTCAGTCCGGGTTTCGCGGAAACGTCAGTTTCCCGTTGCCATGGGTGGCGTCAGTCCGGCCGGATGGCCGAAGGGTGCGGCAATGTCTGTCGGCGATGCGGGCTCTTCGTGCGCCAGGCGACGTTCGGCCTGGCGTGCGGCAGCTTGGAGATCGCGAACCGCGCCGCCGATCTTCTCCATTGCTGCAATGGCGACATCGGTGACGACATAGTCCGGCTTGTGGCCGAGGCCACGGATCTTCACCAGCTCGGAGCCGGCGATGTCACGGGCCAGCCCTTGCGAATGAAGGTGCTCCCAAACGATGGCATCGCTGTCGCCGGTGATGATGGCGGTCGGGGCGGTGATCTTAGAATATTGCGGGGAATGTGTCTTGAGATAGTCGAGCAGGTGTATGCAATCGACGGCGTTATTGTAAAAAGCTTGCGGGCGCAGCACGAGCGTGGGGCCTGTTCTGGCTATATAGTCCTCAGGGCGCGGATTAGGACGGAAGACATTCATCGTCGCCTGCTCCAACCGTCGCAAGCCGAGCGGCACGACAACGGCGTGATTGAAGAGCCAACCGAGGATGGGCATCACCGCGAGATGATAGTACCAGTCGATGCCGCCGGGCCAAGGATGCGTCGCCGGGGCGAGAAAGAGCAGCCCCTCGGTCATATCTGGATGCCGGACTCCGAAGGCGGCCGCAATGGCGCCGCCGAAGGAATGGCCGACGACAATCGCCCGCTTGATCCCGCGCTGTTGCATGAGTTTTGCGATCGCATCCGCCTGCCCGGAGGGCAGGGCATTCTCCGGGCCGCCGCGCTCCGAGTAGCCGTGTCCCGGCCGGTCGACGAACAGCATTTCCGCGCGGCCTTCCAGGGGCTGCAGGAAGGCGCCGACCTGATCAAGCAGATTGCCGGCCGCGCCATGGATGAACACGAGCGGGGGCAGATCGGCGCTCTTGGGGCGAGGGACGTGAACGGCGTTCAGCCGGTAGCCGCCGATATCCGTGAGTTGGCCGATGTTCGGGTAGCTGGCCTCGAATTGCCGCCTCTTATAGGAGGAGTAGCCGATGGCGGCGACGACAGGGGCAAGAAAAGCGGAAGCTTCGGCAAGCATGGCAATATCTGCTAAAATCACGTAACCGATACGTAAGATTGGGCCGCGTGGTTCACCGTCAAGATCAGGTGCGGCTGCCGGCCAGCTTTTCGGAGAGCGTGTTCATCTGTTCCTGGGCGCTTCGATTGGCCGGATAGATCTCAAGGAAACGCTCCCAGGCCTTCAGCGCCAGCTGGTCGTTGCCCGATTCGGTGAGAATGGCGGCCATGCCGGAGAGTGCGCCGAAGTGCCGTGGCTCGAGGTCGAGCACATGCTCGATGTCGGACATCGACTTACGATAGCTGTCATTGGCGTAGTTGAGCGTGGCCCGGCGATTCCAGCTTTCGGCGTAGTCCGGCTTGAGGGCGATAGCCTGATCGAGAAAGTCGAGGGCGGCAGCGGTGCGCTTCTCCTGGATCGCTTTGTCGGCCCATTGCATCAGGAGGTTGACGGTAGCACTCCCCGAGTCGTTCCAGACGGTGCGGATTTCGTCGGCGATACTGCTTGCCTTGTCCGGATCGCGTTCGCGCTTCAGCTGCGCATAAAGCTGATCCAGATGCTGCTTGGGTGTAAGGTTTGCGTCCGGCTGCTCGACGATGACTTCCTTTTCCGCGGCGGCGGCAGGAAAAACGGTAGCGAGCAGGGCAAGGGACAGCGGCAGCGCCGCGCAAGTCATAGCAAAAAAGCGCATGGCGGGCATACTAGCCCGCCATCGCTGAAGATCAAAGCAATTTGATTTGATTGCCGACGCAATCCCCGGACAGGCCCGCGCGCAAAATGCCGCGAAGCCGCCAGGCGCACTATATCAGCCCTGGCGAGCCTTGAAGCGCGGGTTCAGCTTGTTGATGATGTAGATGCGGCCCTTTCGGCGAACCAGGCGGTTGTCACGATGACGAGCCTTGAGCGACTTGAGCGAATTCTTGATCTTCATTGTTTTGATCCGCGATGTTTGAGGGGAATTCACATTCGCCCGTATCTATTACATTCAAAAGCGCGCTCGGGGCGCGCTCTTCAGGTTGGGCGTGCAGATAACCCGGCGACTTGCCTGTGTCAACCACGTGACGGTGTTTTTCCCATGGCCGGAGCGGCTTTTGTCAGGGAGAAACCGGCGATTTTGCCGTCAACGTGGTGACGTGACCCATCTTGCGGCCAGGGCGCGATTCCGTCTTGCCGTAGAGGTGAACCAGCGTGTCCGTCCGCCGCAGCCAGTCCGGGAGCGCCAGAATATCTTCGCCGATCAGGTTCTGCATCACGCAGTCCGAGTGGCGGTCGGCATTGCCGAGGGGCAGGCCGGCAACCGCGCGGATATGCTGCTCGAATTGCGAGATGACGCAGGCCGCTTCCGTCCAGTGACCGGAGTTGTGGACACGGGGCGCCATTTCATTGGCGATCGGGCTGCCGTCGGCGAGTACGAAGAATTCGATGCCGATGACACCGACATAGCCGAGCGCTGCCAGAATCTTCTCAGCGGCTTCGCGAGCGGAAGCTGCAGTTTCCGCCGAGATGGACGCGGGCACCGTCGAGGTGTGCAGGATGCCATCGCGGTGAACATTTTCGGCAGGATCGTAGCACACGACGGTGCCGTCGGTTGCGCGCGCCGCGATGATCGAGATCTCGCGTTCGAAGCAGACGAAGCTCTCGAGAATGAGCGGTACGCCGCCGAGCGCCGCAAAGGCGCCGTCCGGCGTATCGGCTGCGGAGCGGAATACCCTCTGTCCCTTGCCATCATAGCCAAGGCGGCGGGTCTTCAAGACACCACGGCCGCCGAAGTCCTTCAGGGCCGCCTCGAGATCGGCCTGACTGTCGACGGCGTGGAAGCCGGCGGTCGGAATGCCGCATCCGTTGATGAAGCGCTTTTCGACAAGCCTGTCCTGCGCGGCCTCCAGTGCTTTCGGCGGCGGGTAGACGGGAACATTGCTTGCAAGCGTCTCGGCGGCTGCGACCGGGACGTTCTCGAACTCATAGGTGACGACGTCGCAAGCCTTCGCAAGTTCGGTCAGCGCCGCAGGATCGTCGTAGGCGGCGACAATCTGCTCGTTGGCGACCTGCGCCGCCGGACAGCCGGCCTGCGGTTCCAGGACGACGGTACGGAAGTTCAGTCGTGCTGCGGCCATGGCAAGCATGCGGCCAAGCTGACCGCCGCCGATGATGCCAATCGTTCTTACGGTCATAGGTCGTCCATCGGATATTCGGCAACAGCCGCGCTCTGGCGCTCGCGCCAGTCGTCAAGCCGTTCGGCAATGTCCTCGTCCGACAATGCCAGAACTGCAGCGGCCAGAAGGGCGGCGTTGATTGCGCCGGCCTTGCCGATGGCAAGTGTCCCGACCGGGATGCCGCCCGGCATCTGAACGATGGAAAGAAGACTGTCCTGACCGGACAGCGCCTTGGATTGAACCGGGACGCCGAAAACGGGAAGCGGTGTCATGGCCGCGGCCATGCCGGGCAGGTGGGCCGCGCCGCCGGCGCCGGCAATGATCACCTTGAAGCCTTCGTCGCGTGCGGTCTTGGCGAAGTTCACCAGGCGATCCGGCGTGCGATGGGCCGATATGATGCGCGCGTCATAGGCAATTTCGAGCGCCTCCAGCGTATCGGCGGCGTTTTTCATGGTCTCCCAATCGGACTGGCTTCCCATGATGATGGCAACGGGTGGTCTGTCTGTCATCGTCACGGCATTCCCTTAGGCGATGATGTCCGGGATGATCTGGTCCTCAAGCTTCGTCAGCTTGTCCTTGATGACCAGTTTCTTCTTCTTCATGCGCTGGATGCGCAATGCGTCGCATCCGGTGGCAATCATGGCGTTGATGGCCGCATCGTAGTCCTCGTGCTCCTGGCGCAGTCTTGCAACCAAGAGCCTGATTTCCGCCTGTTCCTGATCGGCCATATGCATTCCCCATAACCGTCTTCGGACATCGTCCGCTCTGCCGATGATTTCCGCAAGCTCCTATCACCAAATAGAGGTAACGGCTAGCGGCTGTTCGTCATGATTTTGCCACGTGTTCTCCTTGTTTTCACCTTCGACAAGGCTTCAAAAATGTGTCACAGTCGAAAGGTTGACGCCTTGGATCTCCGGCGGTGTTGGCCGGGGAGAGGTAAGAGGAAGGAAGGGTCAAATGACTGTTCAAGCTCATCTTGAGTCACTCCAGAAAAAGCATGTTGCTCTCGAGGAGGAGTTGCATTCGCTTATGATATCCCCCTCCCGAAACGATAATGAAGTAGCTGAGTGCAAACGCAGAAAATTGCGGATCAAGGACGAGATTGAGCGCCTTAAATCATCCTTCCATTGAGTGGGATGCAATAAATCATCGAGCGCGGCCCTAGGCGAGGAGGGCGAAACTCCAATTTCACCAAAAGCTTAGACCAGTTCGTGTTCGACAGGCGATTATGACGCCGGTTCCGACGGAAAGTCGTGAGCCGGCGTCTTTCATTTGAGCGGTCGGGCTAAGCCCAGAACTGGTCGAGCCATAGATTGAGCCTGTCGAAGCCGCGATTGTTGACCGCGTAGATGCGTCGCGTGCCCTCTGCGGTGACCGAAACCAGATTGCAATCCAGCAGCGCCTTGAGGTGCTGGGAGACGGCTGGGCGGCTGATGGGGAGCCCTTCGGCCAGCTCGTTCACGGTCTTTGGCGCACGTCGAAGTTCTTCCAGCAGGAAGCGCCGGTGGGGATCGGCTATCGCAGTGAAGGGATCCGTGTTCGACATGGCGAAAAGCTACGTCAAACGGCGCAATCGGGCAAGGAAATTGTGCGGCGCAACGAAACCCGAAATTGTCAGAAACCCAAGCCTTCCTTGGCTATCAGCACGGCGGCAATCAGGGCCATGGCATACATGAAAGGATAGAAGATGGCGGGCTTCATGCGACGTACGCACCAGGCGCCGGCGATCGTCGCAAGCGGTGCAAACGGCAGAAGCGTGGCTGAGGTGGCGAGGTTGTGTGTGTCGAGCTGGCCGAGCGCGAAGTAGGGAACGAGCTTGACGGCGTTGAGGATTGCGAAGAAGCGGACGCTGGTGCCGGTATATTCGCGCGGTTGCATCTGCAGCGGTAGGGCGTAGATCTGGAAGGGTGCCCCGCCTGCGTGCGCGACGAAACTGCCATAGCCGGACAGGCTTCCCCAGATTGTCGCAAGCAGCGGCCGTTGCTCGTGGGGCGGCGTGTGCTTTCCGGCACCGGGGCCGTAGTTGCTCCAGAAATAGCGAAGGCAAAAGAGGACGGTGACGACGCCGATGACGACGCGAAGCACGTTGCCGGGAACGAGCGCCGACGTCGCCCAGCCGAGCGCGATACCGAACAATGCTCCCGGCAGCATTATGTTCAGGGTTGTCCAGTCGCCGTGCTTGCGCCAGATCGCCAGCGAGATCATGTCCATGAAGATGAGGATCGGCAGCAGGATCGCTGCAGCCTGGACGGGCGAGACGACGAGAGCGAGAAAGGGCAGCCCGATCAGCGACAGCGCATCGCCCATACCGCCTTTCGCAAGTCCGACCAAGATGACAGCGGGAACGGCGGCGTAGTAAAATGACAGTTCCATCGGCATGCTTTTGAAAATCCTCCCCTTGCCAGCCCCGTCTAACGGAATTACTCACACAAGACGAGTGCAGAAGGGCCGCGAAACGGCCTGTTCCGCTGTAAATGGAAAGAGGTCATGACCGAACCGGAAAACCGCTGCCGCCTAGTTCTGATCGTCCCCGATATCGCTGATGCCGATGAGCAGGCAAAGATTGTCGGCGATGCGTTAAAGGGCGGTGACGTCGCCTCGGTGATTGTGCCGCAATACGGTCTCAACGATGGCGAGTTCCAAAAGCACGCCGAGAAGCTGGTTCCAATTATTCAGGATGCGGGCGCAGCCGCCCTGCTTGCCGGCGACAGCCGCGTCGTCGGGCGGACCAAAGCGGACGGCCTGCATCTGACCGGACCGGCCAGCGAAATCTCCGAGGCGATCGACAAGTATGCCGACAAGCTGATCGTCGGCGGCGGCAATGCCGCCGACCGGCACCATGCGCTGGAGATCGGCGAGGAGCGGCCGGACTATATCTTCTTCGGCAAGCTCGACGGCGACATCAAGCCGGAGGCGCACCCCAAGAACCTGGCACTCGGTGAGTGGTGGGCCTCGATGATTGAGATTCCCTGCATTGTGATGGGCGGCACGGATCCGGCTTCCGCATTGGCGGTGGCAGAGACCGGTGCAGAGTTCGTGGCGCTGCGGCTTGCGGTGTTCGAGGACGCTGGTCGTGCGCCCTCCGTCGTCGCCGAGGTCAATGCGCTCTTGGACGAAAAAGCGCCACGGTTTGAGGATTGATATCGCGCTCATGCCGATTCTGCCCCGCTATTTGCGCCTTTCCGCTGCCTTGGCCGCCGTCATTCTGGCGGGGCTGACGCATGGCGTTTCGGCCCAGACGGTTGACAACATCGTGACCCGGCCACTGGCGACCGCTCCCGAGTCGCTGAAAACTGGGCGGCCGCAGACAGACGGCAGCGGGCCGTCGACGGGCGTCGGGGTTTTCGATCGCATGGGTGCGAAACTCCCCGACCTACCCCCGGAAAAAGACTACAAGGGGCCGGTCGACGACGCCTACGGCGCTTATCAGCGTGGCTATTATCTGACCGCGATGGAAAGGGCTCTGCCGCGGGCGCAGCTCGGGGATCCGGCCGCGCAGACGCTTATGGGTGAACTTCTGGCGGATGGGCTGGGCGTGAAGCGCGACATGAAGAACGCGGCCTTCTGGTACAGCAAGGGCGCAGAGGGCGGCGACGCCGCTGCGATGTTCAAATATTCGCTGATGCTGATCGAGGGCCGGTTCGTCAAGCGCGACAAGGCTAAGGCCGACGAATATATGCACAAGGCGGCTGACGCCGGAAACGCCTCGGCGCAGTTCAATTGGGGCCAGATCCTGACAGCTGACAATCCGGGCGACAAGGGATTGAAGCTCGCCTTGCCTTACTATGAGAAGGCTGCCGAACAGGGCATCGCGGATGCGCAATATGCAGTGGCGGAGATTTACTCCTCGCTGCCTGATCTGCCGGAGGAAAAGAAGCAGCTGGCGCGCGAATGGATGGCACGCGCAGCGCATGCCGGCTACGACACGGCCCAGGTCGATCTTGGTACCTGGTTGGTCAACGGTCAGAATGGACCGCGCGATTTCGTCAAGGGTTTCCAGTGGTTGCGGCTTGCCGCCAATCGCGGAAACGTGGTTGCCCAAAACAAGCTGGCGCATCTCTACATCAATGCACTTGGAACCAAGCCAGATCCTGTCGAAGCCGCAAAATGGTATGTCCTGTCGCGTCGCGCCGGCCTGCCTGACCCGGCCCTCGAAGACTTCTACCTCGGCATCGAGGAGGATCAGCAGAAGCAGGCGATCGAGGCCGCCAACAAGTTCCGCCGGATCCAGTGATTTAGAAGAGCGCGTCGGCGAAGAGGTCTTCGTCGTCCTCGACTTTCGTCTCGACAACCGTCGCAGCCGTTTCTTTCATGGCGGTAATGATGTCGCGGTGGACATCGCGCTCCTGCACCAGCGTGTAGAGCATGAAGATCTTCCGATCGAGCGGTGCCACCACGTCGGCGATGTCCGAAATGTCAGCGATTGCAGCGCCGGCGGCATCCTCAAGCACGTCGGCGCAGCGCGCCAGCACATCGCCGAGATCACGCTGGAAATCCAGCTTGCCGATCAACAAGCTGATCTTGTTCGCCACTTCGCGGCCGTGCTCGGAGAGAACCTTGAGCTCGTCTTCCATCGTGTCGGCGGCAGCACGGATGTTGCCAACGGCTGATGTCAGGTTGTCGCTGAGACCGACGGCCTTGTCTGTACCGGCGGGCGCAATCCGGCCGGCTGCCGCTTCCAGTGTCGGCAGTCCGTTGACGATCCCATCGGCGGATTCGTCGAGTTTGGCCGCAAAGATGCGCAGTTCCGCCGTGACAACGTTGATTGATTTTCCTTCTTCGCCCAAACGGCTGCAGCGCAGGTTTGTATTCAACGCCATGTAGTGGATGTCGGTCTTGACCACACGGATGTTGCCGATGGATTTTAGGAGTGTGGCGGCGGTGCCGAGCGTCGATTTGCTTACCTGATCGGCCTGCCGGGCCGCTTGGTCCACCTGCTTGACGATCTCGTGCGCGGCGGAAACGCTCGACTCTAGCGCGCGCATGAAATTCCCCTGACCGCCGCCGCCCATCTGGTCGCGCAGGCGCAGGATCTCCTGCGTATCCTGACCAAAGCTCGTGATCGTCTTGACGACATTCTGTGAGTCGCGATGAAAATCCTTGCACATATCGTTCATCTGCGCGGCCGTCAGATGATGAACGACATTCTCCAGGCGCCGGCGTGCATCCGCACAAAGCTTGCGGCCGTCTTCTCCATCGAGGAACTCGTCGAGGAGTGCAAAAGTGCTCTGGATATGCTCGATCCGTTGGCGGGCGATGTCTCCAACCTGCAGCGCAGACAGCGTGGAGGCCACTTTGCTCTGAATACCACGGGCAATTGCCGAGACATCGCGGGCGATGGCCGCGAGGTCTTTTCGGTGTTCGGCAATCTTCCGGGCGTTGTCCTGTAACGCTCTTGCGACGTCGGGCACTGTCTCGGAATAGCTGCGCGCGGTCGCTGCGCCAAAGCTCAGCGCGACTTTGACTTCCTTCTCGAGGCTGTCGAGATGGGCGGCAAAACCGTTGACTTCAGCCGTTCCGGAGTAGATGCGCTCGAGGATTTCCTGTGCGAAGCCGGCGAATTCGGGAAGACCGGCGCCGGTGATCTTGGCAGTCACTGCAAAGGTGCGCAGATAGCGCATCGTCTCCTGCATATCAGCGACATGTTTGCGCAACGAATTGCCCGTGTCGGCAAGCAAGGAGAGGGCATTCTGGCGCGCCTTTTCGGCGATCGGCAGATCGGTCAGGCTCTTGACCGTCGAGCGCAGATCCGCGCCCGTATCGCTCGACTCGTTGGCGTCTAGCGCCTTCGTGACATTGTCGAGTGAGCTCAACAAACGGTTGAGACCATCCATGACCGAAAGCAGCACCCTACCGCCTTCGAGGAAACGCTCCTCGACCTGGCTGCGGGCCGCTTCGAGCGTCACGCTGATGCCCGATCCTGAAGCCTGAAATGCCTGAAGTGCCGATGTCGCCCCGTTTGTCACGTTATTTCCTTTACTTATAACACTGGCAAATTCTGGCTCCATTTTTAGGGGCCGGAGGGAAACAGCGGGTAAATGCCGGAGACTCGTCAATGTTGTGCTTAACAGCGTGTGAAAAATATGACGTTACGACCGACGCGATAATCAAGACTTTCATAGTTTGTATGTAAAACAAATAGTTACACAAGACGAGTGAGCCTCATTATAAGTTAACTCAGGTAATAATTCAGAGTGTCTGGACACGCCTTGATTGCATGTTCCGGCAACCAAACTTACCCGCTGTTAACTGTCGTGAGAGTCCTTTTGGGGTTTGGAAGTATTTATTCATCCCATGAGGCCAAGTTTAGTACGTTTAGCCAATATAGTGAGTCAGTATCATTTAATTATGCTTTCCTAATTAGGAATATATCTGACATTTTTTCAAAAATTACTGCGAGTATCGATAGTAATATTCAATTGTCATCGATATTCCCGAACATGCAGAAGTGGATCTGAGTTTCATCCAGCTCATCGAGTCCGCTCGTCAGGCAAAGGCGCAGTTGAGCGCTAGACGCGCGTTACCACGTCCCGCTCGGCTGCGCGCAGCGCCGGCTCGAACGCGATGGGCATCATCCTGACAGCATGGGCGATGACGGCGCAAAGGGCATGGTGGAGATGCATCAGGCCGGCGCCTATACGGTGGCACAAGACGAGGCGACATCGGTCGTCTTCGGGATGCCCAAGGAAGCGATCGCCAAGGGTTGGCGTCGATCGCATTCTGCCGCTCGACCAGATTGCGCGTGAGGTGCTGATGGCGCAGCAGAAATTCTAGTTACTGTCGACGAGCCTTGAGGGCTGTGCGGCTCTCCTCTTGAAATTTTCCCGATTTTGTGGTCTTGAGGCCGCCAATCTTATCGAGCGCTGCCTTCTCCGGCGATCAGGGACCTTTCCCGCCCTGACAGCGCGTACCGTATTATCGCTCAAGGAAAAGTGCTCACATGGCTCGTTCTGCTCTCCTCAATGTCATGGTTCAGGCTGCCATCAAGGCAGGAAAATCGCTGGGGCGTGATTTCGGAGAAGTCCAGAACCTGCAGGTTTCGGTGAAGGGCCCGGGCGACTTCGTGTCGAATGCCGATCGCAAGGCGGAGAAGATCGTCAAGGACGAACTCCTGAAGGCTCGCCCGACTTACGGCTTCCTCGGCGAGGAGAGCGAGGAAATCAAAGGTACGGACGGTGCGCACCGCTGGATCGTCGACCCGCTCGACGGCACCACGAACTTCCTGCACGGCATTCCGATGTTTGCGGTATCGATCGCGCTTGAGCGCAACAATGAGATCGTCGCCGGTGTCGTCTTCAATCCGGCAACGGACGAGCTCTACACCGCCGAACGTGGCGGCGGCGCCTTTCTGAACGATCGCCGTCTGCGCGTCGGCGCCCGCCGTGTGCTTTCGGATTCCGTCGTTGCCTGTGGCGTACCGCACCTCGGCCGCGGCAATCACGGCAAGTTCCTCGTCGAGCTCCGTCACGTGATGGGCGAAGTTGCCGGGATTCGCCGCATGGGCGCGGCTTCTCTCGATCTCGCATATGTGGCCGCCGGTCGCTTCGACGGCTACTGGGAAACTGCGTTGTCGGCCTGGGATATTGCGGCGGGTATCCTGCTCATCCGCGAAGCCGGCGGCTATGTGTCCGACTGGGACGGCGGTACGTCCATTCTCGAGACGGGCTCGGTGGTTGCCGGCAACGAGTATATCCAGAAGGCGTTGCTCGAAGTCGCCAAGCGCCCCGTCCCGACTCGGTAAATCGCTGTTGTAAAGACACGGTTTTCGTTTCCGCATACTTCAATTCGGCACAATGTTGCTCTAGTCTCCGGCTGAAATGAATCCGGAGGCTGCGGAACCTATGGAAAATGTGAATGTGGCGGAGTTCGGCTCGACCGAAAAAACCACGGGCAACTACAGCTATAAGCTTTCCAGTCCGATGCCGTTTCTTTGGACGATGGTGCTGTTTCTGACCATCGTCGGGTTCATTGCCGCCATCCTCTTCCGGCAGACGCAGACTGCCTTCATGCACAATCCGGGCCTCAACGGCTTGATCCTTGGCATCCTGGGCGTTGGCATCATCCTCGTCTTCAGCCACGTGCTGTCGCTCAGACCGGAAGTGCGGTGGTTCAACTCGTTCCAGGCAGCGGGCAGCGCTGACAAAGTCGGCCGCAACCCCAAGCTGCTTGCTCCGATGCGGACGCTGATTGGCAGCCGCAATACCTCGGCAGGAATTTCGACGGCGGCGTTCCGCTCAATTCTCGACTCGATTGCCAACCGGCTCGATGAGTCACGCGATGTGTCGCGCTATCTCATCGGCCTTCTGATCTTTCTCGGCCTGCTCGGAACATTCTGGGGCCTCATCGGCACAATCGGCTCGATCAGTGCGGTCATTCAGTCGCTCGATGCGGGAGCGAACGGTTCCAGCGATGTTCTCAGCGCTCTGAAGGAGGGGCTTTCCATGCCGCTTTCGGGCATGGGGCAGGCCTTCTCGTCGTCCCTCCTTGGTTTGTCCGGCTCGCTTATCCTCGGCTTTCTCGATCTGCAGGCAGGCCGTGCTCAAAACCGGTTCTACATGGAACTGGAAAACTGGCTTTCCTCGGTAACCGACGTCGGGCACGATGTAGCCATGCCTGCCATCGGCGCGAATTCCGCAGTCTCTCCGGATGACGTTCGCGCGCTATCCGAATACATGCGCCGGATTTCGGAAGAGGGCAGCGGCGGCACCCAGAGATCGGTTGCGGCGATGGCCAATCTTGCCGAAGGCATTCAGGGCCTCGTCAAGAATATGCGCAATGAGCAGCAGATGCTGCGCGACTGGATCGAGGCGCAACAGGACGAGACGAAGGCGATGCGCCGCACGCTCGATCGCCTGGCCGAACGGATCGGTGCTCAGGAAAGGCACGGTTCAAGCGAACGCTCGCAGCGGATGCCGCAAACCGAAAAGACCGAGGGCAAGTAAGCCATGGCTCTCGCCCGCAATCGTCGCCCCCAACGCGCGGTGGACTACTGGCCAGGATTTGTCGATGCGCTGTCGACGCTGCTGATCTCCATCATGTTCGTCCTGACCGTCTTCGTCGTCGGTCAGTACATCCTGAGCCGGGAAATTACGGGCCGGGATGAGGTGCTCAACCGTCTGAACAGCCAGATCAACGAGCTGACGCAGCTTCTGGCCCTGGAGAAGGGAAGCAAGCAGGACCTCGAGGACAGCGTTGCCAATCTGCAGGCCTCCTTGGCGTCGGCTGAGAGTGAGCGATCGCGGCTGAAAGCGCTTCTTGATGCCGGCTCTGGGGGGCAGAGTGCGGCGCAGGCGCGGATCGGTAGCCTCACGAAGGAACTGGACGAACAGAAGCAGATGAGTGACCGGGCGATGAGCCAGGTCGAGCTATTGAACCAGCAGATCGCCGCATTGCGCAGCCAGATTGCTGCCGTGGAAGCCGCTCTGCAGGCCTCCGAGCAGAAGGATCAGACCTCGCAGACAAAGATCGCCGATCTGGGCCGTCGTCTGAACGTTGCGCTGGCGCAGCGCGTCCAGGAGCTCAACCGCTACCGGTCCGATTTCTTCGGGCGCCTGCGCGAAATCCTGTCCGATCGCGAGAACATCAGGATTGTCGGCGACCGCTTCGTCTTCCAGTCGGAAGTGCTGTTCCCCTCTGGCAGCGCGGATCTCAATCCAGATGGGCAGGGCGAGATGGCAAAGCTTGCGACGGCCCTTCTCGACGTTGCCAAGGAAATTCCGCCGGAGATCAACTGGGTCCTGCGTGTGGACGGCCATACGGATAACGTGCCGCTCACCGGCACCGGCAGGTATGGCGACAATTGGCAGCTGTCTTCAGCGCGCGCGATTTCGGTCGTCAAGTTCCTGATCTCGCGCGGTGTACCCGCCGACCGTCTCGTCGCCGCCGGCTTCGGCGAGTTCCAGCCGATCGCGCCGGGCGACACCCCGGAGGCGCGCGCCACGAACCGTCGAATCGAACTCAAGCTGACTGAGAAGTAGGCGTTCGGCCTGGCGCATCGTCAATGCCGTCAGTCTAGCCAGTATCCGAAAAGATCGGCGTCTCTCCGCGTCCGGTTGCCCGGTTGCAAAGAATGTCATCGAGGAAAAAGTGGCGTGGTCGCTGAGCGGGGCTCCGCGTAGGCTCGCGGAGATTTGGGGGAGAATGCTTTGATCGAATGCGATGTGCTGGTCATCGGCGCGGGTCTTGCCGGGCTTGTGGCGGCGGCGGAGGCGGCGGATCGCGGGCGGAAAGTCTGCATCGTCGAGCAGGAGGGCGAACAAAGCCTCGGTGGGCAGGCATTCTGGTCGCTGGGCGGACTGTTCTTCGTCGACAGCCCGGAACAGCGGCTGCTGGGCATCCGTGACACCCTTAGCCTTGCACGGCAGGACTGGATGGGGTCTGCGTCGTTCGACCGGCCGGAAGACTATTGGCCGCGTCGCTGGGCGCAGGCCTATCTCGAATTTGCCGCGGGTGAAAAGCGCTCATGGCTTTATCAGCAGGGAATGCGCTGGTTCCCCGTAGTCGGCTGGGCCGAGCGGGGAGGCGGCCTGGCGCACGGCCACGGAAATTCCGTGCCACGCTTCCATGTGACGTGGGGAACCGGGCCGGCTGTGCTTGCGCCATTCATTCGCCGTGTGCGCGAGGCGGAGGCGAAGGGACTTGTCACGCTTCTGTTCCGGCATCAGGTGGATGACCTTCTCGTGCAAGGCGGCATCGTCTGCGGCGCTCGTGGCACGGTCCTCCAGCCGGACGCTTCCGTTCGAGGGCGGGAGACGAACCGCATTTTTTCGGCACTTTTCGAGATAAGGGCCGACGCGACGATCGTCACGTCCGGAGGCATCGGTGGCAATCACGAGGCGGTGCGTAGGAGATGGCCGATCGATCGGCTCGGACGGCCCCCGGCTGATATGGTCGCGGGTGTGCCTGCCCATGTCGACGGACGCATGATCGAGATTACCGAGCGCGCGGGCGGGCGAGAGATCAATTCGGATCGGATGTGGCATTATACGGAGGGGTTGAAGAACTGGGATCCGATCTGGCGCAATCACGGCATACGTATCCTGCCCGGTCCGTCCTCCTTCTGGTGCGATGCCGATGGTAATCGCTTTGCCGCGCCTGCGATGCCCGGTTTCGATACGCTGGCAACGCTGAAGGCAATCTGCGCCACGGGGCATGACTACAGCTGGTTCATCCTGACCAAGGCAATCATCAAGAAGGAGTTTGCCCTTTCCGGCTCCGAGCAGAATCCGGATATCACGGGCAAGGATCTTCACCTGCTTCTCAAGCGATTGGGCAAGGAGCCGCCAGGTCCCGTTCAGGCCTTCATGGATAAGGGAGAGGATTTCATCGTTCGCGAGACGCTGGAAGCGCTTGTCGACGGCATGAACGGGTTGACGGGCGAAGGCCGCGTGGATGCAAGCCGTCTCAGGACGCAGATCGAGGCGCGCGACAGGGAGATCGCCAACGCCTTTTCGAAGGACGCGCAGGTTATCGCCATTCGCGGTGCTCGACGCTACCTTGGGGACCGGCTGATGCGTACGGCAAAGCCGCATCTGCTGCTTGACCCACGGGCCGGGCCATTGATTGCGGTGCGGTTGCATATCCTGACACGCAAGTCTTTAGGTGGTCTGGAGACGGACCTTTCCGCACGTGTGATTGGCCATAGTGGGGATCCGGTGCCGGGGCTCTATGCGGCGGGCGAGGTGGCCGGCTTTGGCGGTGGCGGCGTGCACGGTTATAACGCGCTCGAGGGAACATTCCTCGGCGGCTGCATCTTCTCCGGCAGGGTTGCCGGTCGGGCAGTGTAAAGGCGGCGCTTTTGGCGCCGCGTGATTTGGATCAGGCCTCAGCCTTCGTCGTGTCAACGACTTCTGCGCCGGGAGAATTCTTTTTGATGGATTCGATGGCGCTCAGCGCCGACGCCTTGGCCTTATAGCCTTCTGAGGCGAACATGGATTCACCATTCGGCGCCTTGAAACGGAAACGGAACTCGCCAGCCTTGTCCTTGTAAACTTCGAATTTATACATCGATTTTTCTCCCGGAATCAGGATGTTGTCCTATCTACAGGTGCAGCCTAGAACAAAAGACGCAACTATTCCATCGGGATATTTTTGCGCGTTACAACCAACACAAGCGAGGCCGCTCGCCGGGCGGAATGCGCCCGAAGTCGAACTCCCTAAGGCTTGAAGATCGAGAAGACCGACGAGAACGTGTTGATCAAGTATGGTGCGAGGGGAGTGGTCCTGTTGCAAGGGGGTGCCTGCGGCGTCAATGCGGGTTCCGGCCGCGTCGGCCTTCGTCAACTCGACTTTCTCGGACAACGCGTCGGCAAGCGACCAATCGCAGGCCTCCCGAAGCGCGCGATAGCAGCAGCATCGTTATGAGGACGGCCCAGGGGCCGAGCGCGATCAGCGTATCGGCAAAGTTTATCGAGTTCACCAGAGCCTCCCTCACAGCGCGGCGACGATAAAATCCGTCCATAAACCGAGTGTAATCTTCGCGTGTATAATGCAATATGCACGCAAAGATTACACGTCGATGCAACGGGCGGAGGCTGGCGGCGGAGGAGGAACGTGTAATCGGACGCTCACTTTACGGCGGCGAGAAAGTCTCCGGCGCCTGTCTCAAACTGCAGCTTGGCGAGCTTGGCATATATGCCGCCGTCTCGAATAAGGGTTTGATGTGTTCCCTCTTCGACGACGCGACCCTGATCCATCACGAGGATCCGGTCGGCCTTCAGCACGGTCGCGAGGCGATGGGCGATGACGAGGGTCGTGCGGCCGGTCATGAGCCCATCGAGGGCCTTTTGCACAAGGGTTTCACTTTCGGCGTCCAGCGCTGACGTCGCCTCGTCGAGGAGCAGCACCGGTGCGTTCTTCAGGATGGCACGGGCGATGGCGATACGCTGGCGCTGGCCGCCCGACAGGGTGATGCCGCGCTCGCCGACCTGTGTGTCGTATCCCTTGTCCAGGCGAGCAATGAATTCGTCGGCCTGGGCAGCGATTGCGGCGGCACGGACCTCTTCGCGGGTCGCCTCGGGGCGGCCGAAGGCGATGTTGTCGTGAATGGAGGCCGCAAAAATCGTGACATCCTGCGGCACGATCGCGAGGCGCTTGCGCAGCTCGTCGGGATTGGTGCTGTGTGCATCGACGCCGTCGATCATCACCGCGCCCTGCTGCGGATCGTAGAAGCGGAGCAGCAGCGAGAAGACCGTGCTCTTGCCGGCCCCGGAGGGGCCAACGATCGCCACGGTCTCGCCGGGGGAGACATTGAAGCTCAGGCCATGCAGAGCGGATCGTTCGGGACGCGAGGGATAGGCAAAGTGTACGTCGGTGAACAGGACGCGACCTTGCGCCGGAGCGGGCAGAGCAACCGGCGCGGTGGGCGCTGCAATCGGGGAGACTTCATCGAGCAGTTCCGTCAGCCTCTCGGCCGCACCAGCGGCTTGTGAAAGTTCGCCCCAAACTTCGGAGAGAGCGCCGAGAGAGCCGGCGGCGATGACGGCGTAGAGAAGGAACTGGCCGAGCGTGCCCGGTGAGAGCGTGCCGGCCAGGACGTTGTGGGCTCCAACCCAGAGAACGGCGACGACGCTGCCGAAGATAAGGGTGATGGCGATGCCCGTCAGCAGGGCGCGCGAGCGAATTGCGGCGCGGGCAGCGTCATAGGCGGTTTCGACGGCCGTCCCATAACGCGAGGCGGCGGCGTCCTCGCCGCCAAAGGCCTGGACGGTGCGGCTGGCGGCAATCGTTTCGTTGGCGAAAGCAGATGCGTCCGCCAGCGTATCCTGGGCAGAGCGCGAGCGCTTTCGGACCGAGCGACCGAAGCCGACGAGCGGAAAGACGATCAACGGAATCGCACCGATCACCAGGCTGGACAGCTTTGGCGAGGTAACGATCATCATGCCCATCGCACCGAGGCAGAGAATGAGGTTGCGCAAGGCGACGGAGGCGGTCGCGCCTACCGCCGACTTGATCTGCGTCGTGTCCGCTGTAAGGCGTGAGACGATCTCGCCCGACTGGTTGACGTCGAAGAAGGCAGGGGACAGCCGTGTCACGTGGCTGAAAACATCGCGGCGAAGGTCGGAGACCACACGTTCGCCGAGCGTGATAACGAAGTAGTAGCGAAGGGCGCTGGCAATCGCGAGCACGATCGCCATGATCATCAGCATGACAAAATAGCTGTTGATGAAGCTGCCGTCGGCCTGTGTGAAGCCATGGTCGATCATGCGGCGGACGGCGAGGGGCAGCGTGAGTGAGGTGACGGCGGCAAGCGCAAGTGAAGCGAGGGCGCCGGCGACCATGGCGCGGTAGCGCGCGACATAGGGCGTCAGCCGGCCGAGCGGCTTCAGCGATCTCGACTTCTTTTCTCCTGCTTGCCCTGCGTATGCCAATTCGTCTCCGATCGCCTACAACACCGCTCGTCCGCGGCTGATGGCTCTTGTTATCCTGCCGGCCTTCATGTATAGGCAGCCCATCCTAATGGGAAGCCGTAGCCTTTGCGTCTGCGGCTTCATTTATTCAATCGGTCCTCTTGTCGCAACGAGTATGCGCCAAATTGGACGTTGCATGGCAGGAAGATTGTTATGAAGGCAGATATCCATCCCGACTATCACACGATCAAGGTAGTCATGACCGACGGCACCGAATACGAAACCCGCTCGACCTGGGGTTCTGAAGGCGCAGTCATGAACCTCGAAATCGACTCCAAGTCGCATCCGGCATGGACTGGTGGCAACCAGCAGCTCATGGACCGTGGCGGCCGCGTTTCCAAGTTCAACAAGCGTTTCGGCGGCCTCGGCCTCTAATCGCTGCCACTTGGTGGAATTTGAAAAGCCCCGCTTCGGCGGGGTTTTTTGTGGAACCATGTGGCAAATGCCACCCAGCGGATTTCGAACATCCGCCAAGGCCGGTTTGCGTCGATACCGTTGGAAAAACTTGGCATTGCCGGTGCTTGAGACGCATGATTCACTCCTCTGAGTGATATGCAGGGGATCAGGCCAATGATGGGATGTCAGGCGGCTCGGGCGCGGCTCTTCTACGACTTCTGCCGCGATGATCACGTCCCTACAGGCCATCTGCTGCGCGGGATTGACCGCCATCTCGACCTCGACAGCGTCCGAGTACAGTTGAAGCCGTTCTACAGCAGCACAGGTCGTCCTTCGATTGACCCTGAGCTGATGATGTGGATGCTGATCATCGGCTATTGCATGAGTATCCGCTCGGAACGGCGGCTTTGCGATGAGGTCCACGTCAACCTCACCTATCGCTGGTTCTGTCGCCTTGGGCCAGACGGCAAGGTGCCGGGCCATTCCAGCTTCTCGAGAACCGTCATGGCCGGCTCCGGCAGAGCGACATCCTGCGGCATATGTTCGAGACGGTGGTGGAGCGTTGCCTAGCACAGGGTCTTGTCGGTGCTGAAGGCTTTGCGGTCGTCGTTGCGACAATTGTTACAGGACGTTTCAACGCTGCCATGAAGCACGGCGTCGGCAAGATTGGTTCCTTTTCCACCAGCAGCACGTAAAATCCGCTTGCTCGTTGTGGGCACAACAAAAAAACGGCTGCACGGATGCAGCCGTTTTCATGAATTCCGACTCAGGCGTTTCAGCTGTTGCCGAAGGCCGTTTGCAGCAGGCTCAGTTGGGCCTGAACGCTGTTCTGGTTATCGGGAACGATCGGTGCCTCGGCCGGGCGATAGATCTCGCGATCGAGCAGGGCGACGCGGTTCTGCAGGCGCAACGAGCGTTCGATCAGGTCGCGGAAGGATTCCGGCAGATCGCCCCAGCCCGGTGCGTTGCGATCGACGTTAAAGCCGTCGAGGCGAACCTTGTTCTTCTCCGCCAGAACCTGATCGCGCGACATCTCGCCATTGTTGACGGCTCGCTGCAGCAGCAGCCAGGAGGCCATCTGCATGAGGCGGGTGGTCAGGCGCATCGATTCTGCAGCATAGAGAACGGACGCCATGCGTGGCAGAACCTTCGAGGCGGCGCGGCCCTGGCCATCGAGATAGGCGGCGGTTTCTTCAACCAGCGACATGCCTTCCGAATACAGTGCCTTGAACTGCGAGGATGCGGCAGCGCGACCTGCAAAACTGATTGTGTTCAATCCAAGCTCTGACATTTAAACAGTCCCTGTTGCACGCATCTACTTATGGTCAGGTAACATCAGCCGAAGGGAAAAGGGTTCTCCGGCCGTTCTTTATGCTTTTAAGATGGTAGCTTTAGCGGAATTGCGCAAGGCGTTTCTTAAGAAAGGGTTAACTTCCACAGTTTCATGGAAATGGTCCCCAACGCAATAAAAAAGAAGAGCCGCAAAAGCGGCTCTCAAGGTAAAACAGGGAGAAAAATCAGACCAATTCACCGCATGGAAAACTGTCTGAGATCCAGAGAAGATCTGGATGAGTACAGTAATACCTTATAAAGCTTAATGGCAGCTTAAACCTGTCCCGGATTAACACTTTTCGAGCGCTAGATTGCTGTAATAGCCCGCTGGCGAATTACGAGCGGAAGAGGCTTTCTGCCGCCGATCTTGTCGATGTCTTGCTGGCGGCCTCGGCTTCGATTCTCACGATCTCGGCTTTGAGCAGCTCGACGCGCGCTCGCAACTCGTCGACCGATAGGGTGGAGAGGTCGCAACCGATCTCGTGCGCAACCTTCTTCTGCGGCCGGTCGTCGTCGATAAAGCTCATATGTAATCCTCCCTTGTCTGCCTCAGCTATATTTTAGGGCAGGATCGCCAGTTTCGGGAGTCTTGCTAGGTCCGGGGTTGGCAAGCGACATACTTTCGGGTGTCAGCGTTTGCGATGTGGCCGTCGGAATGGTCGTGTAGGCGTCGCGGTCGCCGACCGGAACGGCGGCACGCATGCGGCTGCGAATGATGGCATAGGCGGTGATCAGTACATGGGCGACCGCCGTCACCAGGAAGAGGGCGTGCGGGTTGATCATCGACATGACCGGGCCGCCGATGGTCGGGCCGATGATGGTGCCGATGCCGTAAAGGAGCAGCAGTCCGCCTGATACCTTCACGAAGTCCTCGGCGGAAGCATAGTCGTTGGCGTGTGCAACGGCGATTGGATAGAGCGTGTTGGCGACGGCGCCGTAGAGCACCACGAGACCGATGATGAAGTAGGGCGAGGAGGGCTGCAGGATCGCCAGCAGCAGGCCAGCGAGAGCAGCAATGGCAGACATTGCCGCAAGTACGTGGCGGCGGTCGATGCGATCGGAGAGGCGACCTGCCGGCAACTGCATCAGGGCACCGGCGAAAATGGTGGCACTCATCATGATGGCGATGCTGGTATCGGAAAGGCCGGAGCCTGCGCCGAAGACCGCGCCAAGCGTACCATAGGCACCGTTGGCGATGCCGACGAGGAGAATGCCAAGGCAGGAGACGGGGGAGTTGCGGTAGAGGGCCGGCAGATCGAGCTTCACGGCCTTCAGCGGCTGCGGCGAAGCGGCGGTGGAGAGCGTCGTCGGAAGCATCGCGATGCAGTAGAAGATGCCGCAGATCATGAACAGGACAGGCGTGCGCACATCTTCCAGCGGGATCATCATCTGGCCCGCCACGACGCCGAAGAGCGTGATGGCGATATAGAGCGAGAAGATCGCGCCGCGGCTCTCGTTGGTGGCGCGCTCGTTCAGCCAGCTCTCGATGATCATCGACGTGCCGGCGGTCGCAAAGCCGGTGACGGCGCGCAACAGCACCCACCAGACCGGGTGGATGATGATGCCGCTGACGAGCGCGATAATTGCGATGATGGCAATGAAACCCGAAAAGGCGCGGACGTGGCCGACACGGCGCACCAGCTTCGGCGCGACGAGGCAGCCGATGACGAAGCCGGCGGCCCAGGATGTGCCGAGCAGGCCGAGAGTCGTCGTCGCATAGCCTTCCAGGTTGCCGCGCACAGGAAGCAGGATGCCCTGCAACCCGTTGCCCATGAAGAGAAAGAGCGTCCCGAAGAGAAGCGAGGCGACGGACAGCAGATTTCTTTTCATATAACCAGACTCTATGCGTTGAATGTCAAAGGTCATATGGCGACACGCAGTGTCGCCCAGCCTCGAGAAGATTGATTGTGCCCCCAAATGCCTTTACGGCATGAATAAATGCAGTCGTGACGCGAAAAAATGTCCGTCCTGTGACATTCAGAAAAGATGGAAAAATAAAGACATGACGAAGCTGATCGCGCTGCTGCTCATCCTGGCGATGGCGATTCAGCTGATCAAGCCGCTGGGTGTTCCCGGGCTGCGACGACGCATGGATTTCTGGAAGATCGCGTTGATTGCCTTCGCCATCTGGGCGGTGGCGCTGATCGGGCGCGATCTTTTCGTCTAATACAAGACTTCGCCGCGCATGGCGGGCGTGCAGCTGCCCGAGATCGTCACGTCTGTAACAATGCCGTTCTTCTTGATGACATCGATACCGATGCTGCTGCGGCGTCCCATCTCGACGCCTTGCTCTATGGTCAGCGAAACGTTCATGTTCGCATCCGGCTCGAGCGAAACGAGATAGGCGCCAAGTGCCGCCGAGGCGCTGCCGGTCGCCGGATCCTCCGGCACGTTATCGAGCGGCGCAAACATCCGTGCGCGGATCGTCCATGGTTCTTCTTGAGAGCGAACGTAGACGAACAGCGAGAAGTCGTGGTTGCCTTCGACCGTCGGTCTGGCTGCATCCTGAAAATATGCAAGGTTTGGGCGGGCGCGGCCGAGGGCGGCAAGATCTGCAAGTTCGGCAACGACGAAGCTCAGACCTACCGATACGACAACCGGTCGATGCTTTGCTAAGCGGATATCCTGTGGCTCCATCGCGATGCAGCGGGCAACTGTCTGCTCAGGTATCGCGTTGCCGATGGCGAGCCGCTTCGGTGCGCGAATGGATGCCGACAGCACCTCATTGCCGCTGCGTTTCAAATCGACTTCGACGAGGCCGGCCTTCTCTTCGAAGCGCAGGCTATCGCCGACCGGTCGCCCGAAGACCTGGCCCTGCTGGCCGAGCACATAGGCTGTTCCGACGTTCGGATGGCCCGCAAAGGGAACCTCCATGGTGGGCGTGAAGATGCGGACACGGGCGGTGTTTGCCGCATCTTCCGGCGGCAGCACGAAGGTCACCTCCGAATAGCCGAACTCGGCGGCGATGTTCTGCATGTCAGTATCGGTCAGCCCGCGTGCATCCGTCATCACAGCTAGCGGGTTGCCCTCGAAGCGGGTGGAGGTGAAGACATCGACGGTCGTGAAGGCAACGGTTTTCATTGTGGCTCCAAACTGGCTGATGCCACGATCTCTACCGACGATCCGCCAGCTGAAGAAGAAGAAAACTTGTCGCGGTTACAATGGAAAAACCGGCCGCCTTGGCGACCGGTCTCTTCTCTTTCATCAGCGAGAACAGGCTTACGCGGCCTGCTCAAGGTCCTTCTTCCAGCTGCCCTTGGCGGCGAGGCTGTTCATCTCGGCGCGATGGGCAAAGGCGCGCTGGCCGGCGGCGACGTTTTCCGGCTTGCCGCCCCAGGCCTTCAGAGCCGTATCCTGCAGCGCGCGGCCGTAGGAGAAGGTGACAGCCCACGGCAGGTCGTAGCCGGAGTTGATTGCCGAAAGATGCGCCGTCGCTTCTTCGCTGGACTGGCCGCCGGAGAGGAAGGCAATGCCAGGGACGGCGGACGGAACGGTGCGCTTCAGCACCTCGACCGTGCGCTGGGCGACCTCGGCTACGGATGCCTTGCGAGCGTTCTTGCCATCAATGACCATGTTCGGCTTCAGGATCATGCCTTCGAGGCTGACGCGGGCGTCGGCCAGCTCTTCGAAGACAGTGCGCAGCGTCCACTCCGTGACTTCGGCGCAGCGATCAATGTTATGGTCGCCCGGCTTGCCGTCCATCAGGCATTCCGGCTCGACGATCGGCACGATGTTGGCCTGCTGGCACAGTGCTGCGTAGCGGGCGAGCGCGTGGGCGTTGGCCTTCATGGAGCCCCAGGTCGGAAGCGTGGAGGAGATTGCGATCACGCCGCGCCACTTGGCGAAGCGGGCGCCTGCTTCATGGTACTTCGCCAGGCGGTCCGCCAGGCCGTCGAGGCCTTCGGTGATGGTTTCGCCCGGATAAGCCGCCATCGCCTTTGCGCCAATATCGACCTTGATGCCGGGAATGCTGTCAGCCGCGCGGATGATATCGACGAAGGGCGTGCCGTCCGCTGCCTTCTGGTGGAGGGTCTCTTCGTAAAGGATCACGCCGGAAATATACTGACGCATCGCGTCGTCCGTGCGGAACAGCATTTCGCGGTAGTCGCGACGGCTCGTTTCCGTCGATTCAAGTCCGATCGTATCGAACCGCTTACCGATCGTGGCTGTCGATTCATCTGCTGCAAGCAGCCCGCGGCCACCAGCTACCATACGCACGGCAATGTCTTCCAAACGTTCGCTCATATCGTTCTCTCCACAGCAAAAAAAATCGTCAACCGGTAGATATAGGTCGCGGATAACAGAAGTTTATGGGTGGGAAAACGGCGGCAAAATTGTTTGAAACGTTTGAATTTTTTTTAATCGTTTGAAAGTTTGAGCTTTTGTATTCGTTGTGAGCAAAAGACCGCGGCGCTTTCGCGCCGCGGTCTATCTACATGTAAAATTTGTTAAATCTGCTTGTGCTGTTACTTGGCTTTGGCCAGGACGGCAACGCCGGGAAGCACTTTGCCCTCCATCCATTCGAGGAAGGCGCCGCCTGCAGTCGACACATAGCTGAAATCGTCGGCAACGCCGGCATGGTTCAGAGCCGAGACCGTATCGCCGCCGCCGGCAACCGAGGTAAGCTTGCCGGCCTTGGTGCGCTCGGCAGCATATTTCGCTGCCGCAACTGTTGCCTTGTCGAACGGTTCGATTTCGAAAGCGCCGAGCGGGCCGTTCCAGACAAGCGTATTAGCGCGCTCGATCCAGGCCTTGACCGCCTCGATTGATTTTGGGCCGACGTCAAGCACCATCGCATCACTTGGGATTGCATCGATCGCGACCGTTTCATTGGCGGCGTTTGCTTTGAATTCGCGGGCAACGACGCCGTCTTCGGGAAGAATGATGGCGCAGCCGGCCGTGGCCGCTTCGATCATGATCTGCTTTGCGGTCTCTGCAAGATCATGCTCGCAGAGCGACTTGCCGACATTGGTACCACGCGCGGCAATGAAGGTGTTCGCCATGCCGCCACCGATTACCAGTGCATCGACCTTCTTCACGAGGTTCATCAAGAGGTCGATCTTGGTCGAGACCTTGGCGCCGCCGACGATGGCGACGACAGGACGGGCCGGGTTGCCGAGACCGCTTTCCAACGCCTCAAGCTCGGCCTGCATCGTGCGGCCGGCATGGGCAGGAAGATGATGCGCGAGACCTTCCGTCGAGGCGTGCGCGCGGTGGGCGGCGGAGAACGCATCGTTGACGTAGATATCCCCATTTGCCGCAAGCGCCTTCACGAAGTCCGGGTCGTTCTTTTCCTCGCCCTTGTGGAAGCGGGTGTTCTCGAGAAGCAGGATGTCGCCGTTCTTCATCGATGCGACCGCGGCCGCCGCTGCATCGCCGATGACGTCGCTTGCGGTGGACACGGGGCGATCAAGCACCTCTTCGACCGACGGAGCGATCAGTGACAGCGAGAGGTCCGGCGACGGGCCGTCCTTGGGGCGACCGAAATGCGCGAGCAGGATGACCTTGGCGCCCTTCTGCGAGAGTTCCAAGATCGTCGGGGCAACGCGTTCGATGCGCGTGGTGTCGGTCACTTTGCCGTCTTTGACCGGAACATTGAGGTCAACGCGAACGAGGATACGCTTGCCGGCAATGTCGTTGAGGTCGTCGAGGGTCTTGAAGGAAGGCATGTAAAAGTCCGTTCGTTATTGCCCAAAGATGCGGGGACCATAGCAAGGATGACCGCAGACGCAAGGCGGTCATTGCGGGTTTTCATCGGCCCTGGCTGATGTCGCAGCGGCGGCTGCTTCCCGGTTCCTGCGACCCTTGAGACGGTCGCGGATACGGTCGATGATGTCGTGGAGATTGAGGAAGATCGGCAAGGCGGTGGCAGGCTCCAGAGCCTCGAGCGACATGCCGACCGAGGTAATGTGATCCTGGTCGTCGAGGTCGCGGACGATGAGGATGATGGAGCCGAGGCGCACCCGGTCGGCATAGTCGGCTTTGCCGCCCAGACGGTGTTTCATCAGCTCGGCGATCGTCAGGCCCTTCTCGGATTCGTTCAGCAGGCCGGGGCCATAGGCGGCGTCGAGATCGGCGGCCGGCCGGGCCGGAGACAGCGCGAAGGCACCGAAGAAATCGGCATCGTCCTCCTCGACCGGCGCACGGCTGGCAAAGAGCTTGTCGAGAAGCCGCGAATAGGAAGGAACGACGAAGAGATAGACGAGATCATTCTCGCGCAACCGGCCGGCATATTGGTAGCGCATTGACTTGCCGTCGCGGATGACGAGCGATGGCGTTGCCCAGCGCGGGATGCGCTCGCCGCGCAGCACCGGGCTGTCCTTGACGACGCGGTAGGATAGAAGCTCGTGGTTTGCTGCGCCAGGCAGATCGACTTCCACCTTGTCGACGGCCCCCATGCGCGGCGGGATGATGAGCCCAAGCTTCTTGGCGACGGGCTTGATCGTCCAGCCCTGCACCAGAAGCGAGACGAGCACGATGATGAAGGCGGTATTGAAATAGACCGGACCATTCTCCAGGCCGCCGAGAATAGGCATGATGGCGAGCAGGATCGAAACAGCACCGCGCAGACCGACCCAGGCGACAAAGCCGATCTCCTGCTGCGTGTAGTCGAAAGGCAGCAGCGAGAGCCAGATGGCGAGCGGGCGCGCGATGAAGATCAGGAACAGGGCGAGCAGCACGGCGGGGATGGCGATCGCCGGAAACTGCGATGGGGTCGCCAGCAGGCCGAGGACGAGGAACATGATGATCTGGGCAAGCCAGGTCATGCCATCCTGGAAGCGCTTGATGGAGGCATAGCCCTGCAGCTTGCGATTGCCCGCGTAGATGCCGGCGACATAGACAGCGAGGAAGCCGCTACCGCCGACCGCGCCGGTAGCCGAGAAGACCAGCAGCGCCAGGGCCAGCACGAAGATCGGGGTCAGGCCACGATCGGTTTCCAGCTGGCTGACGATTAGCGATATCATCATGCCGCCGAGCAGGCCGAGAATCACGCCGAGGCCCATTTGCTGCACGAACATGGCGAGCATGCCGATGTTGATGCCGTGGTAGCGTTCGCCGCTGGCCAGAATCTCGACGAGGGCGATGGTCAGGAAGATCGCCATCGGGTCGTTGGTTCCTGATTCCACTTCCAGCGTCGAGCGGACCTTGTCGCGAATGTTGATGCCGCCGATGCGCAGCAGGAAGAAGACGGCGGCTGCGTCGGTCGAGGCGACGATGGAGCCAAGCAGCAGGCCTTCTAGCCAAGTGAAATTCAGCAGCCACATGGCTGCGACGCCAATGAGTGCCGCCGTCATCAGGACGCCGACCGAGGCGAGCGTCAAAGAGGGCACCGCGGCAAGCTTGAAGGCTTGCACCGGCGTTCCGAAGCCGGAGTCGAACAAGATGACAGCAAGCGCGATGGAGCCGAGGATATAGGCGAGATAATTGTTGGTGAACTCGATGCCGAGGCCATCCGTTCCCGCAAGCAGGCCGATCGCCAGAAAGAGCAGGAGCAGGGGAGCGCCGAAGCGGAAGGCGAGCAGGCTGGAGAATGCGGCCAGAAGCACGAGCGTCGTCGATACCAGTACGACGATGTAGAACGCTTCCATGCCTGTCCCCTTACCCACAATTCAATGCAGACCGCCCCCGGTCCCGCAGCCCATTCCTGATCGCCCTTTCGTGGTCACTCAAGCCCGCTATGAGTAAACGGCAAAACAAACAGGATGGGTAGGCCTTGCGGTCAAACCCGTGCTGTTTTGCGGCTTCATGCTGCTGTTTTGGCGTGCCGGACGGCAAACCCGGATGAGCGCTCACGAAGGAGCTATGAATCGAGTGTATGAGCAAATCGGGCGATAGCAGGGCAGAAGCCGCGCTCTAGCGCTTTTCCTCGCAATCAGTGATGGCCACAAGAGCCGCGCCGGGCTTCAGCAGGCGCTTCTAGTGCGCTCGCTTATCTGATCGCTACGGCTCAGGCGTCGTCGCCCTCATCATCCCGGTCTTCGGTGATGTCGGAAATCGGGACCAGAAAGACGACAAATTCATCGTCGATGGTGCGCTCCGGATCGTCGTCGAACTCGTAGGCGTGTTCGACTTCGCTTGCCTCTTCGGCCGTCGCCTTGCGCAGCGTGAGCGTGGTGGTCCCATCCCAAACCGGCTTGCCCTTCGATTGCAGGACCGTCAGGTCCTCGCGAAAATCCTCGGCCTCGAAGAAATTCTTGGCATCATCGGCATTCTCGGAGCGAAAACTCGCGATCGCTTGTCCGCCGATCTCGATCGTAAAGTAGTCCATCAAATTCTCTTTCGCCTCTGTGCAGTCTGCCTTTGGTCGACAGTACGGTGATCGGCCGGGCCGCGCCAGTCCTATCGTTCTCGGGGAGCGGATTATCGAGGCCCCATGACGCGTGTGGACGCCATCAGCGGCTGCCCTTCGGCGATCTGCTTCGAACTGCGCCCGCCAACGACGCTCAAGCTCAACACGCTCGCGACCATAAGGAAAACGATGATCGTCATGAGAATTTTCACGGGTAAATCCGCCAGCCATTCATCCGGCATTTTCTTGTGGCTATGACGCTAGTCAGTTTGGCGCCAAAAGAAAAGCGGCCCGGTTACCCGAGCCGCTTTCGACGATTTATCTCGCGACGCTCTTAGATGAGCTTTGCGAAAGCAACGGCGGTGTCGGACATGCGGCTGGAGAAGCCCCACTCGTTGTCGTACCAGGACAGGACACGCACGAAGTTGCCTTCCATGACCTTCGTCTGATCAGTTGCGAAGATCGAGGAGTGGCTGTCGTGGTTGAAGTCGCGGGAAACGAGCGGCTCGTCGGTGTAGCCGAGGATGCCCTTGAGCTTGCCGTTTGCGGCAGCCTTGATCGCTTCGTTGATTTCGCCGACGGTCGTTGCCTTCTTGGCGACGAACTTGAAGTCGACGACCGAGACGTTCGGGGTCGGAACGCGGATCGAGGTGCCGTCGAGCTTGCCCTTCAGATGCGGCAGGACGAGGCCAACGGCCTTCGCAGCGCCCGTCGACGTCGGGATCATCGACAGGGCCGCAGCGCGGGCGCGATAAAGATCCTTGTGCATCGTGTCGAGCGTCGGCTGGTCGCCGGTGTAGGAGTGGATGGTGGTCATGAAGCCGTGGTCGATGCCGACGGCGTCATCGAGAACCTTCACGACCGGCACGAGGCAATTCGTCGTGCAGGACGCGTTGGAGATGACCAGGTGGTCCTTGGTCAGCTGGTCGTGGTTGACGCCGAAAACGACGGTCAGGTCGGCACCGTCGGCAGGAGCCGAGACGATGACGCGCTTGGCGCCGGCCGCCAGGTGGAGGGCCGCCTTGTCGCGAGCGGTAAAGATGCCGGTGCACTCCATCGCGATGTCGACGCCGAGTTCCTTGTGCGGCAGCGTTGCCGGGTCCTTGATCGCCGTCACCTTGATCGGCTTGCCACCGCCTACGGTGATCGTGTCGCCCTCAACCCTTACCTCGGCCGGGAACTTGCCGTGGATGGAGTCGTAGCGCAGCAGGTGGGCGTTGGTCTCGACCGGGCCGAGGTCGTTGATGGCAACGACTTCGATGTCGGTGCGGCCGGACTCAACGATAGCGCGGAGAACGTTACGGCCGATGCGGCCGAAGCCGTTGATGGCAACCTTTACAGTCATGTGCATTCACTCCCTAGAGATGGGGCTTGCGGATTGAGATGGAGAGCGCCTGAGCGCTCCCCTATAGCGCTGCGCGCATATGACGCGCAATGGACGCTATAGTACTTGGAAACTGCGCATAATCCTTTCTTCAAATCGGAACCGATTTGAAGGGTTATGCGCTGAGTTTTGCTTCTGCGGCAGCGACCACGGCGTCCGCGGTGATGCCGAAATGCTTGAAGACTTCCTTGGCCGGGCCGGACGCGCCGAAGCCCTTCATGCCGACGAAAGTGCCTTCCGGCCCGATGAAGGCATCCCAGCCTTCGCGGACGGCAGCTTCGACGGCGATCTTGACCGGCGAGTTGCCGATGACTTCCTTGCGGTAAGCGACCGGCTGCTCGAAGAACAGTTCCGTGCAGGGGACTGAGACGACACGGACGCTGACGCCCTTGGCTTCGAGCGTTGCACGGGCGGCAACGGCGAGCTCAACCTCGGAGCCCGAAGCGAAGATCGTCACCTTTGCGTCGGCCTTGCCGGCGAGCGTGTAGGCGCCCAGTTCGCAAAGATTCTTCTCGCTATACTCGGTGCGCACCGTCGTCAGGTTCTGGCGGGTGAGTGCGAGTGCGGACGGATGGTTCTTCGCCTTGATGGCTATCTGCCAGCACTCAGCCGTTTCGGTGGCGTCGGCCGGGCGGAAGACCTGCAGGTTCGGAACCGCGCGCAGGCCGGCGATCTGTTCGACCGGCTGGTGGGTCGGGCCGTCTTCGCCGACGCCGATCGAGTCATGCGTCAGGACGTGTACCACGCGGATGCCCATGAGAGCTGCCAGACGGATCGGCGGGCGGCAATAGTCCGAGAAGATCAGGAAACCGCCACCATACGGAATGAGACCGCCATGCAGCGCGATGCCGTTCATGGCCGAAGCCATGCCGTGCTCGCGGATGCCCCAGTGCATGTAGCGACCGGCAAAATCCGTCGGCGTGATCGAATGCATCTGGCTGGTCTTGGTGTTGTTCGACGGCGTCAGGTCGGCCGAGCCGCCAAGCGTTTCCGGCAGGAAGCCGTTGATGACCTCAAGCGCGTCTTCCGAGGCCTTGCGGGTGGCGATCGTCGGCTTGGTTTCGACGAGCTTCTTCTTGTAGGCGCTGATAGCTGCATCGAAGCCTTCCGGCAGGTCGCCGGCGAAGCGGCGGCTGAACTCAGCCTTGTGCGCGGACTTGGCGAGCCCGTCTTCCCACGACTTTACGAGGTCAACAGAACGGCTGCCGGCAGCGCGCCATGCATCGAGAACGTCGGAGGGAACGACGAAGGGCTCGTATTCCCAGTTCAGCGCCTCGCGGGTGGCTGCGATTTCTTCGGCGCCGAGCGGGTTGCCGTGGACCTTGTGGGTGCCCTGTTTGTTCGGGGCGCCGAAGCCGATGATCGTCTTGCAGGCGATGAAGGTCGGACGGTCGGACTTGTGGGCGGCTTCGATGGCGGCGGCGATGGCAGCCTGGTCGTGACCGTCGATCTCGATCGTGTTCCAGTGGACGGCCTTGAACCGGGCAATCTGGTCGGTCGAGTCCGACAGCGAGACGGCGCCGTCGATGGTGATCGAGTTGTTATCCCAGAAGAGAACGAGCTTGTTCAGCTTCAGGTGGCCGGCGAGCGCGATCGCTTCATGGCTGATGCCTTCCATCAGGCAGCCGTCACCGCAGATGGCGTAGGTGTAATGGTCCTGAAGCTCAGAGCCGAATTCATCGCGTAGCTTGCGCTCGGCGATCGCCATGCCAACGGCGTTTGCAATGCCCTGGCCGAGCGGGCCGGTGGTCGTTTCGATGCCGGTCGCGTGGCCGTATTCCGGATGGCCGGCGGTCTTGGAGCCGATCTGACGGAACTGCTTCAGGTCCTCGATCGTCATGTCGGGGTAGCCGGTCAAATAGAGCAGCGAATAGAGCAGCATCGAGCCGTGGCCGGCCGACAGTACGAAGCGGTCACGGTTCGGCCAATGCGGCTTCGTCGGGTCAAACCGCAGATACTTGGTAAACAGAATCGTCGCCACGTCGGCCATGCCCATCGGCATGCCGGGATGCCCGGAATTGGCCTTTTCGACTGCATCCATGGCGAGGAAACGGATTGCATTTGCCATCCGGTCGTTTTGTTCAAGGGAGGTCATGGCTATTCCACGGGTTCCGGTGTCGGGGGATGGCCTCAAGCCTGTGGAGACCATCAATGAGAGCGGGTGACACATAGCAGTTGGAACGGCCAAGTCAACAAATGGAAGGCCCTCCAAAGGCCTCTCCAATCGATTTTAGACATTTGACCATCAGTTTTTACAAAAGTTGAATGGTGGCGCCGCCGGTAGTTTGATTTTCGTCATCCACAGAATAGGTCGGCAGCCGCGGCGCCGGCTTTATTGACGCACCGTTGGCGAGGTGCGTATCCTTTTGGAAATGCTCGATCGGTCTCGGGCGCCGATTCGCGGGTCTTGTGCGGGGAACCGGAAGAGACATGACGCCTACAGGCAAAATCATGGAAGCAGCACTCAACGAGCTGCGGCAAGCAATCTCGGGGCTCGAGAACGCAGTTGAGATGCGTATCGAGCACCAACGAGAACAAGGCGAGATCGAAGGCGAGGTTCGCCGTATTCATGCCGATCGCTCGAAGCTTGCCCAGGAGCTGGACCAGGCCGAGTTCCGCGCGAACCGGCTCGAGGAAGTCAATCGCGAGGTCTCGCGGCGGCTGGTAACGGCCATGGAGACGATCCGCGCGGTTCTGGACCGATAGAAAGGCGCGGCACATGGCGCAGGTAACTGTAACGATCGACGGCAAGGCCTATCGCATGGCCTGCGAGGAAGGGCAGGAAGACCACCTGACAGACCTCGCGACTCGCTTCGACAACTATGTCGGCCATCTCAAGGGCCAATTCGGCGAAATCGGCGACCTTCGCATTACCGTGATGGCAGGCATCATGGTCATGGACGAAATTTCGGAGCTGAACCGCCGCGTCGCGGATCTCGAATCCGAACTGGGCACCCTGCGCAACACCAGCGACACTGTGTTGGCAGCGAATGCCCGCACTGAAGAGAGTCTTGCAGCGGCGCTTGGAGAGGTGACGAGCCGTATCCGCGGCATTACCGACAAGCTGAACGGCAGGACGCCCGCCGAGCTCAATTAAATAAGGGTGGCCTCCCGGGCCCTCTGGCGCGCCGCGGAAATCGGCCTTATATATCGGGATGCGGTCTGCGCCTCTCGACAGGAACCACAATCCCTGGGGCCATACTCGATCCAAAGGGAGCTGTCCCTGACCAGGCTCGTGGGCCTGGACACACGGTGCCCACCTACGTTTGTAGGCGCCCAGGATCGTAAACATCCATCGGTTGCCGTGGATCGCACTTTCCTATCTACCTCCTTTCGTGCTGTGCTGCTGGCGCAACGCAGATGTGACGCACACTTCACTTGCTTGCAGCGATCCGAATGCTAATTTCCGGAATTATATCGATTTAATTTCCAGGAGATTTCAGATGCAGCTTGGCATGGTTGGTTTGGGCCGCATGGGCAACTACATGGTCCAGCGATTGATGCGCGATGGCCATGAATGCGTCGTCTACGACGCCAAGCCGGAAAGCGTTGCCGATCTCGTCGGCAAGGGGGCCCTTGGCAGTGCCTCTCTTGAAGAGTTCGTCTCGAAGCTGACGCGGCCACGCGCTGTCTGGCTGATGTTGCCGGCAGCCATCACCGATAAGGTCATTGCCCAGCTTCTGCCGCTGCTGCACGACGATGACATCATCATCGACGGCGGCAACTCATACTATCATGACGATATCCGGCGTGGTGCCGAACTGATCACCAAGGGCATCCACTATGTTGATGTTGGTACCAGTGGCGGTGTCTTCGGCCTGGAACGCGGCTATTGCCTGATGATCGGTGGCGAGAAAGGGATCGTCCAGTCTCTGTCGCCGATTTTTGCGTCTCTGGCGCCAGGGCAGGGGGACATCGCTCCTTCCGCGGGTCGCAGCGCGCATCCGGAAAGCACTGCGGAGCAGGGCTATCTTCATTGCGGTCCGCACGGCGCCGGGCACTTCGTCAAGATGGTGCACAATGGCATCGAGTATGGCCTAATGGCCGCCTATGCCGAGGGGCTGAATATCCTGAAGCATGCCAATGTCGGTGCGGTCACGCACGAGGTCGACGCCGAAACCGCACCTTTGGCGCATCCCGAATACTATCGCTACGATCTCAATTTGCCTGATATTGCCGAAGTGTGGCGCCGCGGCAGCGTCATTACGTCGTGGCTGCTCGATCTGACGGCCGACGCGCTGCATGCGGATCCCGTCCTCACGAAGTATACGGGCCGCGTTTCCGATTCCGGCGAGGGCCGCTGGACGATCATGGCTGCGATCGATGAAAGTGTGCCGACGCCGGTACTGAGCGCCGCGCTCCACGGCCGCTTCTCGTCGCGCGACAATGACGAGTTCGCCAACAAGGTGCTCTCGGCGATGCGTGCGGGCTTCGGCGGCCACGTCGAGAAGCCAAAGGCATAGAGCCGCGATCCCTTGCTGGTAATCAAGCCCGCGCAGCGTCATCTGCGCGGGCTTTTCTTTCATACAGCACGATATATTGTTGAAAGATCGTATCGGGGGCAAGGAAGATGGGTTTCGCAATTGGCGCACGTGGGATGTTGCAGCGGCTGATATTGGCGGTGTTCGTGCTTGCCGTCGCGGGGGCTGCCGTTGCCCAAACTGCCACTCCTCCTTCGGCTCCCCCCGCAACCACCGCTGCTCAAGCACCGGCGGAAGTTCGGCAGATGCTCGAGCTGATGCAAACGCCGCAGGTGAAAGAGTGGATGGCGACCCAAATGAAGGCGGCGCCGACTCCCACCCAGACAGAAGCTGGCGAAATGTCGGCGCTCTCGGAACTCGTCGATCACGCCCGCCGCCATGTCGAAATGGTCTCCGATGCCGCAATGGAGCTTCCCGGTGAAGTCGAGTCCGCTTCTGATATCGTCGAGCGTGAGGTTGCGCCGACCGGTTGGGTGCTGATAACGACGAAGGTCATTGCCCTCTTTCTGACCGGAGCGGTTGTCGAGCTGCTGTTCCGTCTGATCGTGCCGAAACCGCGAATCCGACGGACCGACGACGAAGTCGTCACCGTTGCCCATCACGCGACAACAAACCTGCTTTATCGCATTGTCCCGGCAATCGTCTTTTCCATGGCGACGTTGGTACCTTTGCTTGCTTTCAACTGGCCGCCGATCACCCGATCCATGGCCATCGCGATTGCGATCGCGCTCGTGGTCGCCCGCTTTACCGTCGCGTTCGGACGGCTCCTAGTCGCCCTTGCCACCTTGCCGCGCGCGGATGGCGAGCGCCAGATTTCGCGAGCCCAGGCCCTTTTCTGGTTCCGGCATTGCGCGCTCTTCGTGATTTACTTCGCGTTCGGCTGGGCGGCGATCCAATTGATGGTGCCGCTTGGCTTTTCCGAAGGCGCGCGCTACTTCGTCGCCTACATCCTCGGTATCGGGCTGTTTGCCATCGCGGTCGAGGCAGTCTGGTCCCGCCCAGTTGAGGAGGGACAGCATCGTAGCATCAGCGTGTCCTGGGGACTGACGCTCTATTTCGCTCTGCTCTGGATTCTCTGGGTTTCGGGGTTCAACCTACTGCTGTGGCTTGGGATTTATGCCGTGCTTTTGCCGCGCGCACTTTCCGTCGCAACGCTGGCGGTTCGTTCCTTGCATCAGGCGGAGGCAGGCTTTCTCGCCGGGCGCCGGATCGCTACCGTGCTGCTCGACCGCGGTGTACGCGCGCTCATCATCACAGCTGCAGCCTTCTGGTTCGGTCGCATGATCGGGCTCGTGGCGGACCGGATGGCGGCGGGAGAGACCATGATCGACCGCCTTGCCCGTGGTGCGATCGGCGGCATCGTCATCCTGCTGGCTGCCGATTTGTTGTGGCACCTGGCGCGTGCCTACATCAACGGCAAGCTCGATGACTCTCGTATCGAAGGCGCGATGACGGACGAGGAGAGGGCCAGCCGCGCCCGCCTGCAAACCTTGTTACCGATTTTCCGCAATATTCTCGCCGTCGTTATCGCGGTTATTGCTGTTCTCATGGTGCTCTCGGGCTTGGGGGTCCAGATCGGCCCGCTGATTGCGGGCGCCGGCGTGGTCGGCGTTGCCGTCGGTTTCGGGGCGCAGACCATCGTGAAGGACGTCATCAGCGGCATGTTCTATCTTTGGGACGATGCCTTTCGCGTCGGCGAATACATCGAGAGCGGCAGCCACAAGGGCGTCGTCGAGGCCTTCAGCCTGCGTTCGGTGCGGCTGCGGCATCACCGTGGGCCGCTGACGACGGTGCCCTTCGGCGAACTCGGCGCGGTCAAGAACCTCAACCGTGACTGGACCATCGACAAGATCACCCTCAACGTGACCTACGACACCGACCTTGTGAAGGCGAAGAAGGTGATCAAGCAGATCGGGCAGCAGTTGCTGGATAATCCCGATTACAGCCCGCACATCATCGAAACACTGAAGATGAAGGGCGTTGAACAGTTCGGCGAGTTTGCGATCGTCATCCGGCTGGCAATGATGACCAAGCCCGGCGAACAGTTCGTCATCCGCCGCAATGCGTTGGCCATGATCCGCAATGCCTTCAAGGAAAACGGCATCGAATTTGCTGTGCCGACGGTGCAGGTTTCCAGCGAGGGGCACGACGCTGAGGCACACGCGGCCGCCGCCCGCCATCTTTCGCAACGCCCAAGCTCGGATGAGCCTGCAGTGTAACGTCCGACGTCCTTGCTGTCGGATCAAGCCGACCTCGCGCAATCCTCTTATTGCCGCCCCGGCCGTGTCAACGTTACGAAATTGCAATGTGCGCGGGCGCGCCCTGCGCCAAATTTGCCCCAATTGGAGATGAAGCAGGCGACAACGGCGGGTCAGAGCGGGGCAGGCTACGCAGTCATAGAGCTTGCGTGCCGCCCATGTTACGGGTTTCGAACATGATTCCCACCAAACTGGAATATTGCGACGGTACGAGATGTCGGGACACGGCAAGTTGGAAGAAATCGAAGACGCCGACGAATCTTCGGTGCGTGGATTGTTCAGACGCTATCGCGCGCTCCTGACGGCATTGGCGACACTCGCGCTCTTCTGTCTCGTTGGCTTTGCGATTGTGCAGCTGACGAACGAAGTGCGTTACGACGATGTGGTTCAGGCGCTGGCCGACACCAAGGTCAGCTCGATCGTGCTTGCGCTGGTCTTCACGGGCCTGAGCTTCCTCGCCCTTGTCTTCTATGACGTGAACGCCATCGAATATGTTGGCCGCAAGCTGCCGTTTCCACAGGTGGCGCTGACCGGCTTCAGCGCCTATGCGGTCGGCAACACGGCAGGTTTCGGGGCACTGAGCGGCGGTGCAATCCGGTATCGCGCCTATTCGCGCCTCGGCTTGACGCCTGAGGAGATCGGCCGGGTCATTGCATTCGTGACGCTGTCGTTCGGGCTCGGGCTTGCAGGGGTCGCGGCAATCGCGCTCCTGATCATTGCTGATGAAATCGCGCCACTGTTCAATGTCGGTAGCCTTACTCTCAGGCTGTTGGCCGGTGCCGTCATCGCGGGCCTTGGCGTCATCATGTTCATGGGGCGCGACGGGCGCGCGATCCACCTTGGGCCGATCGAGATCCGACTTCCGGACTCGCGTACTTGGTCGCGGCAGTTCCTGGTCACCGCCTTCGACATCGCCGCCTCGGCGACTGTCCTCTATGTGCTGCTGCCGCAGGCGGCGATCAGCTGGCCGGTGTTCCTGGCCGTCTATGCGATTGCTGTCGGCCTTGGTGTCTTGAGCCATGTGCCAGCCGGTCTCGGCGTGTTCGAGACCGTTATCATCGCCTCGCTCGGCAGTGCTGTGAACATCGACGCAGTGCTTGGCTCGCTGGTGCTCTATCGCCTGATCTATCATGTTCTCCCGCTGTTGATCGCCGTCCTTGCAGTGTCGGCGACCGAGCTTCGCCGATTTGCGGATCACCCGGTTGCGTCTGGCATCCGGCGGATTGGCATCCGGTTGATGCCGCAGCTGCTCTCGACGCTGTCGCTGCTCCTCGGCGTCATGCTGGTCTTCTCGAGCGTGACGCCGACGCCGGACCAGAACCTCGAGTTTCTTGCGAACTATCTGCCGCTGCCGATCGTCGAAGGCGCGCATTTCCTGTCGAGCGTTCTAGGGCTGGCGTTGGTCGTTGCCGCACGAGGCCTCGGCCAGAAGCTCGACGGCGCCTGGTGGGTATCGATCCTGTCGGCCGCAGCGGCGCTGACGCTATCTCTGCTGAAGGCGATTGCGCTGGTCGAGGCATGTTTCCTCGGATTCCTGATTTTCGGCCTCTTCGTCAGCCGCCGACTGTTCCGCAGACATGCGTCCCTTCTCAACCAGACGCTGACGGCCTCGTGGCTGACGGCCATCGCCGTCATCTGCGTCGGTGCGATCGTGATCCTGCTCTTCGTCTACCGCGACGTCGAGTACAGCAGCGAGCTCTGGTGGCAGTTCGAATTCGCCGATGAAGCGCCACGTGGTCTGCGTGCTGTGCTCGGCATCTCCATCATTTCCTCGGCGATTGCGATCTTCAGCCTCCTTCGTCCGGTGGCGGTCAAACCGGAGCCCGCGTCAACGGATGCCTTGGAGCGGGCGGTGGACATCGTCGAGAAGCAGCGCTTCGCCGACGCCAATCTGGTGCGCATGGGCGACAAGAGCATCATGTTTTCCGAGAAAGGCGACGCCTTCATCATGTACGGCAGGCAGGGGCGATCGTGGATCGCTCTCTTCGATCCGATCGGCGAACGCAGCGCCATTCCAGAGCTGGTCTGGCGTTTCGTGGAGTCCGCGCGAGCCGCCGGCTGCCGCGCGGTCTTTTACCAGATCTCGCCGGCGCTTCTTTCCCACTGTGCCGATGCGGGCCTGCGCGCGTTCAAACTGGGTGAGCTTGCCGTCGCCGATCTGAAGACTTTCGAGATGAAAGGCGGCAAGTGGGCAAATCTGCGGCAAACCGCGAGCCGTGCGCAGCGTGACGGCCTTGAATTCGAAGTGATCGCGCCGGAAAACGTTCCCGCTGCGATGGATGCGCTTGCCGCGGTTTCGAATGCCTGGCTCGAGGATCACAATGCCAAGGAGAAGGGCTTCTCGCTCGGTGCGTTCGATCCTGACTATATCGTTGCCCAGCCGGTTGGCATCCTGAAGCGTGAAGGCAGGATTGTCGCTTTCGCCAATATCCTGATAACGGCAGCGAAGGACGAGGGGACCATCGACTTGATGCGGTTCTCACCGGACGCGCCGAAGGGGGCGATGGATTTCCTCTTCGTCCAGATCATGGAATACCTGCGCGACCAGGGATTTTCGCATTTCAATCTCGGCATGGCGCCGCTCTCGGGCATGTCGAAGCGCGAGATGGCACCGGTATGGGACCGCATCGGCAGCACCGTTTTCGAGCACGGCGAGCGGTTTTATAACTTCAAGGGCCTCAGGGCTTTCAAATCAAAGTTTCATCCGCAATGGCATCCGCGATATCTTGCGGTTTCGGGTGGAGGCAATCCGATGCTCGCTCTGATGGACGCAACATTCCTGATCGGCGGCGGATTGAGAGGGGTAGTGAGGAAATGATGAAAAGACACCTTCTTGCAGCCGTCTGCGCCCTGTCACTGTCCGTTCCGGCTGCAATGGCGGCGACCGAGACGACGCAGAGCTTTGAGACCGGGCTTATCCTTTCCCCGCATATCTTCCTGCCCGATGGCGACGTGAAAGGGGCCGTCGTGCTGATATCGGATGGCGCCGGCTGGGGCGACAACGAAAAGGCGCAGGCCGAGCGGCTCGTCGAACAAGGGGCCGTCGTCATCGGCATCGACTTCGCCTCCTACATGGAAGCGCTCAGGAACTACGACGTCAGCCAGAATGATGGCTGCATCTACATGGTGTCCGATATTGAATCGCTGAGCCAGCAGGTCCAGCGCGCGGCTGGTAACAGCGCATACCATCTGCCGATCGTGGCCGGCGTCGGCGAGGGCGGCGCGCTGGCACTCGCAATCGCTGCGCAGACCCCGGATGCGACCATCGGCCAAACCCTGGTGATCGATCCGGTTGCGGGCATCCCGCTTACCAAGGAGCTCTGCACGCCGGCGAAGAAGCACACGGTCGGCGATCGCATGATCTATGGGCTGAGCGACACATCGCTGCCCGACCCGATCATCGCTGCGCTCACGCCATCAGCAAACAAGGACGGTCGCGCGCATGTCGAGGAGCTCAAGAAGCAGCATTCCGACATCGAGATTCGCGACTCCGGCGATGATGCGCAGACCACGCTTGGGGACACCCTCTCGGACCTGATCGACGCCTCCGGCAGTGCCGACAATCCGCTCGGCCTGCCGCTCACCATTCTGGATGCCAAGCCGGCCTTCGATACGATGGCGATCATTTACTCCGGTGACGGCGGCTGGCGCGACATCGATAAGGAGGTCGGTGCGGCGCTGCAGAAGCAGGGCGTCCCTGTCGTCGGCGTCGACTCGCTTCATTATTTCTGGTCGGAACGGAAGCCCCAGCAAACGGCGGACGATCTCAGCAAGATTATCGAGCTTTATCGCAAGCAGTGGAACGTGAAGCACGTTCTGCTCATCGGCTACTCCTTCGGCGCCGACGTCGTGCCTGCCGCCTATTCACGTCTGAAGCCTGCCGCCAGGGCGGCTATCGCGCAGATGTCGCTGCTGTCCCTCTCGCACGAGGTGGATTACCAGATCTCCGTCATGGGATGGCTCGGCCAGAAGACCGAAGGTGCCGGTGGCGACCCCGTTGATGATCTGAAGAAGGTCGATCCGAAGATCGTCCAGTGCATCTACGGAAAGGAAGATGACGACGAGGTGGCTTGCCCTGATCTGAAGGAAAGCGGTGTGGATGTGATCGCCCTTGCCGGCGACCACCACTTTGATGAGAACTATGAGCTCCTGAGCAAGACGATCATCGACGGGCTGAAGGCGCGACTGCAGGACTAGAGCGCATCGGTCCCTTCAGAGGTTAGCGCATCAAATAGTCTTCACTCCAGCCGAGAGCGGCAAGATCGCCGCTCCGGAAGCGACCATCGTCTGCAACGATGAATTCGTCGAGCTGTGGCGGCGGCACGCTCGTTCCCGCGAGCATCGCGTGAACCTGGCCGCGATGATGCGTCTGATGCTGGAACAGATGGTTTAAAACGTCTTCCATCCGCTCGCGCTGGATGCGTTCGGTGCGATGGATCTCGGTCACCGACGCCAGCTTTTCCGGGGTGGCGGCTTCGCAGAGCGCGACCAGCCGACGATCGACTTTGGCCTGCTCGGCTGCAAGCTTTGCGATATCGTCGAACGGTTCCTCGACGTCCCAGGCGGCAGGCCCAAGCGTGCCGCCTTCGAGCGCGTCGATGTAAAACCAGTCGACCGTCAGAATATGGTTGAGTGTCGCCTTGATCGACGGAAAGAAGCTTACCCGCGCAGCCTCGAACTCTCCCGGCAGCAACCGGCCGCAAGCCTCATGCAGCCGATGGTTCGCTAGCGCATTGTTAAAGGCAAGCTTGCGGGCGGTCCTGCAGGGGTCGAACGTCGGCATCAGATAACTCCCTTTCTTGACGGGGCCACCCGCAAGCGTCAGTCGTCTTCCTGGAACAAACGAAACTGCGCCGCCTCGAGATCCTTCGGGGGCTGCATGCCGAGATGCTTCCAGGCGGTCGCCGTCAGAACGCGGCCGCGTGGGGTACGCTGGATGAAGCCCTGCTGAATCATGTAGGGCTCGATGATGTCCTCGATAGCATCGCGCGGTTCGGAGAGCCCCGCGGCGATGGTCTCGATTCCAACGGGGCCGCCGCCGAAATTGACCGCGATCATGTTGAGATAACGCTTGTCGAGCTGGTCGAGGCCCATATTGTCGACGAGCAGCCGCGTCAACGCCTCGTCGGCAATCTCGCGGGTGACGGCCTCGGCCTTCGCCACTTCGGCGAAATCGCGCACGCGGCGTAACAGGCGACCGGCAATACGCGGCGTGCCGCGGGCGCGACGGGCGATTTCCCGCGCACCCTCATCGGTCATGGGAAGGTTCATAAGGCGCGCGCCGCGACGAACGATCAGCTCCAGTTCCTCGACGGTGTAGAAGCTCAGACGGACGGGAATGCCGAAACGGTCGCGCAGCGGCGTGGTCAAAAGGCCGAGACGTGTCGTTGCCGCGACGAGGGTGAACTTCGACAGGTCGATCTTGACCGAGCGCGCGGCAGGGCCTTCGCCGATGATGAGATCGAGCTGGAAATCCTCCATCGCGGGATAAAGGATTTCCTCGACAGCCGGGTTGAGGCGGTGGATTTCGTCGATGAAGAGCACGTCGCGCTCCTCGAGATTGGTCAGAAGGGCCGCAAGATCGCCTGCCTTGGCGATAACCGGGCCGGAGGTGGAGCGGAAATTGACGCCGAGTTCCTTCGCCATGATCTGCGCAAGCGTTGTCTTGCCGAGGCCGGGCGGGCCGACGAAAAGCACATGGTCGAGTGCTTCGCCGCGATTCTTCGCCGCCTCTATGAAGACCTTCAGGTTCGCACGCGCCTCCGCCTGGCCGGTGAACTCATCAAGCGATTGCGGCCGCAGCGTCACATCCAGGTCCTCTCCTCGCTTTTCCGAGGATATCAGGCGCGCGGCTTCACTCATGCTGACATTTCCCAATCTTCAAACGCTCGTGACCAATACACCAAGCCAGCGGCTTTGACACCCGCCTGGGCAGAGGGATCAGCGAGCCAATTCCTTCAACCCGAGCCGGATGAGCTTCGCGCTGTCAGCGCCTTCGCCGGCGGTTTTCATCGCTGCGGCGACGGCGTTGGCCGCCTGATCACGCGAATAACCGAGGTTTGTCAGCGCGGAAACCGCGTCCGCGACTGGGGCGGCGGCGACGCCTTCGCCGAGCTCCTGCTTGAGGCCGATGGTGCCGGAGGCTTCGCCTGCGAAGGCCGGCGCCTTATTCTTAAGTTCGGTGACGATGCGCACGGCAACCTTGGGGCCAACGCCCTGGGCGCGCGAGACGGCCGTACGATCCTGCAGCGCGATGGCGTTGGCAAGTTCGCTCGGGGGCAGCGTCGACAGCACGGCAAGAGCCACCTTCGCACCAACCCCCTGAACGCTTTGCAGAAGATTGAACCATTCCCTCTCCAGGGCGGTCATGAAACCGAAGAGTTTCAATTGGTCTTCGCGAACGTAGGTCTCAATGAAGAGCACACAGGCCTCGCCCACCGAACCGAGGCGCGACAGGGTGCGCGCCGAGCAGAAGGCGACGTAGCAGACGCCGTGGACATCAACGAGGACATAGTCGTCGCCGATTTCTTCGATGGTGCCTTTAAGCTTGCCGATCATGCATTTGGTCCGTTCGGTGGTTTACAGTGAAGATTAGCCGGCAAGCGCTGCCTGCCGCATGCGGCCGCTACCGCGGTTGTGAGCATGGCAGATGGCGATCGCCAGCGCGTCGGCTGCGTCGTCGCCTTTGAATTCGACCTTCGGCATCAGGATCTTCAGCATCATGTGGATCTGTTTCTTCTCGCCGTGGCCGACGCCGATGACCGCCTTCTTGACGGCGTTCGGGGCATATTCGGCAACCGGCAGGCCGGAGCGAGCGGGGACGAGCATTGCAATGCCACGGGCCTGGCCGAGCTTCAGCGTCGCAACGGCATCCTTGTTGACGAAAGTTTGTTCGACGGCAGCCTCATCCGGCTGGTAGCTATGCACGACATCCGCCAATCCATCGTGCAGTTGGCAAAGGCGCGAGGCTAGATCCATGTCTCCGTCCGAGGTCACCGTGCCGGATGCGACAAAGCGCAAGGAGTTGCCGAGCGTGTCGATAATTCCCCAGCCCGTGCGGCGCAGGCCCGGATCGACGCCGATGATGCGAATCGTATTTTGCATGCTTCACCCTATTGCAGTCACGAAATAACTGCCATCGATAAGTGAACAAAACAAAAACATTCCTTGTTTTTCAGGGCGGCTGTTTACGGCAATTTAAGCTCCATAGCCGACTTTGAACCATAAAATGTCAGAGGAGCTCCCTTCCACAGAAGGCAAGGCTCCCGTGTTCTGTTTACAGGTCAACCGGTCGGACGTTCCGCGTTCTGCCGGCATGTGCCGTTCCGGAAGGGTTCATCGTTCATGGTTCAGAGATTTCAATCCCTGTCCTTCAAGGTTATCGCTACCTTCATTCTGCTCACCGCGCTCTCGATTGCGGTCATCAACGTTCTCGCTTACTTCGCCAGCAGCCGTATTTCCGGCGAACAGGCCCTCAAGGCAAAGGAGAGCGTCCTGATCTTCCGCGGCGACATGCTGCAGGATCAGCTGAAGCAACTGGAAAACCAGGCAAACTCGATTGCGCGCATAGAAGCGCTTCAGATGTCGATCACGAGCCTGAAGAGCGGCTGGAAGACCATCGAGAAGACGTCGGGCGATACCCGTGCCGAATTGAAGAAGGTGTTCATTACCAGCAATCCGAACCCGGCAGACCAGCGCGAGAAGCTGATGAAGCCGGAGGCGCCAAGCGGCTTCTACTATTCCAACCATGAGACGACGCAGAGCGAAGTGGCTCGTGACCTCGAAAACACCGCCTTCAGCGACCTGCTGATTGCCGATCTCGACGGGAACGTCCTCTACTCCTACAAGAAGAACGACGATTTCGCCGAAAACCTGAAGACCGATGCATGGAAGTCGACCGGCGCCGGTCTCGCCTTCGCCAAGGCGATCGAGAACACCGCGAAGGCGACGGATGATTCCGCCCCCACGGGCTTCTCCGGTCTTCGCGTCGATGCCGCAAGCGGCAAGTCGGCAATCTTTTATGCCGTGCCGATCGTCAAGCTCGGTGCCGCGAAGGGCGTGATGCTCTTCAAGGTGCGCGAAGACATCATTACCAGCATTCTCGCCAAGGGCATCGTGACCGGCAGTACGGCGCAGGCGGCAATCATCTCGGATGACGGCTCGGCGATTGGCGTCAACGCGACCGGTCAGCTCGTGACGCTCGATACCGCGCCTTTCACGTTCGCGAAGGACGCATTGTCGGCAACGGGCATGACGGTCGACGACTTCGATCGCGCCGATGGCTCGGCGCGAGCCTATGTCCGCGGCATCGATTATAAGGGTTCGCGCTTCCTCGTCGTGGAAAGCGTGCGCCTCAGCGAGCTTAACGCCGGCTCCTTGGAGATCGCCACTCTGCTGACGATGATCGCGTTCGGTGTCCTCGTCGTCATGGCTGTTGCGACGTGGGCAATCACCAAGTTGCTCTTCTCGCCGCTTGCTCGCCTTGCCGGCGCCACCCGCGATGTTGCCGATGGCAACCTCGAAGTCGAGATCGGTAGCCAGAACCGCGGCGACGAAATCGGCACGATGGCCAAGGCCTTGGCGCGGTTCAAGCAGTCGCTGGTCGAAAGCCGCGAGCTCGAAGCTGCCAGCAACGAAACGCGGGCGCGCGCGGAACGGGATCGCCAGCAACATATGGCCGAGCGCGAGGCTGAGGCCCGGACACTGCAGGAGGTCGTTCAAGCGATCGACGAGGGTCTGCACCATCTTGCCAGTGGCGATCTTGCCTATCAGATCGAGGCGCGCTTCCCGAACGAACTCGAAAGCCTTCGCATCAATTTCAATGAAGCCCTGGCGGTGCTCAGCGAAACGATGACGGCAATCGGTGGCAACTCCATGGCGGTGCGTGCGGGCTCCGAGGAAATGCGCACCGGTGCCGATGAGCTGGCCGGGCGCACCGAGCGTCAGGCCGCCTCGATCACCGAGACTGCAAACGCCATCGATGCAATCACGCAGTCGGTCCGCGTTCAGATCGAGCGTGCCGAACAGGCCGAACGGATCGCCCGTGACGCCAAGCGGGAGACGACCGGCTCCAGCCAGATCATGCGCGAGACGGTTGCCGCGATGGAGGCGATCCAGGCCTCGTCGCGCCAGATCAATTCGATCATCGCCGTTATCGATGCGATTGCCTTCCAGACCAACCTTTTGGCGCTCAATGCCGGCGTCGAGGCAGCGCGCGCCGGCGAATCCGGCAAGGGCTTTGCTGTCGTCGCCATGGAAGTGCGTGAACTGGCGCAGCGTTCATCGAGCGCTGCAAAGGAGATCGCGAGCCTACTGCAAAAGTCCACGCATGAGGTGGAAATGGGCGTATCCCTCGTCGAGCGCGCCGGCGACGCGCTGACCGGGATCGGCAGCCATGTCGAGGCGATCAACGGCCAGATCAGCGAGATCATGGAAACGACCCGCGAGGAAGCCGACACGCTGCGCCAGATCAACACGGCGGTATCCGAACTGGAGGCGATGACGCAGCAGAACGCTGCCATGGTCGAGGAAACCACGGCAGCGATTCACCGGCTAGCCACCGAAGCGGTCGAAATGGACCGTCAGCTGGCGAATTTTACGCTGACGCAGGCGCATCAGAGTGCCGAGGTGCACGTCCTCAGACGTCGGGCCTGAACAGGGCGATTGGCAGATGAACGAAAGGGCCGGGAGACCGGCCCTCTTTCTTTTCCGAGTTGTTTGGAATGGGCGGCGTCCACACCTACATAAACCTGTCCTTTCAACGACCGACAGGCTTCGCCATGGTTCCCTTTTCCATTCTTGATCTCTCTCCCGTTCCAGAAGGCGGGACGATCCGCCAATCGCTCGAGAGTTCGGCGCGCATGGCGCAGAAGGCCGAAGAATTCGGATACAGCCGCTTCTGGCTGGCGGAACATCATGGCATGCCGGGGATTGCCAGCGCGGCGACGGCTGTCGTGATCGGCCATGTCGGCGCCGCGACCAAGCGCATTCGTATCGGCTCGGGCGGCATCATGCTGCCGAACCATTCGCCGCTGGTCATTGCCGAGCAATTCGGGACACTGGAGGCGCTGTTCCCGGGCCGGGTCGATCTCGGTCTTGGCCGGGCGCCCGGCACCGACATGCGTACCGCACAGGCGCTGCGGCGCAATCTCGACGCCGGGGCACAGAGCTTCCCGAACGATGTCGTCGAGTTGCAGCAGCTGCTTGGCGCGCCGATTGAGAATCAGGCGACCCTCGCTGTTCCAGGCATGAATTCCAACGTGCCGATCTGGCTGCTTGGCTCCAGCCTCTATAGCGCCCAGCTCGCCGCGATGCTCGGGCTGCCCTATGCCTTCGCCTCGCACTTCGCCCCGGATTCGCTGCTCGATGCGATCGACATCTACCGCAGCCGATTCAAGCCGTCTGCCGTACTCGACAAGCCCTATGTCATGGTCGGCGTTATGGGTTCAGTCGCCGCGACGGATGGGGAGGCGCAGTATCATTTCACCTCCGCCCAGCAGCAGTTCGTCAACCTGCGTCGCAACGTGCGCGGTCAGTTCCCGCGCCCGGTCGAGGATATGGAGAGCTTCTGGTCGCCGATGGAAAAGCTGACAGTGGAGCATACGCTTCGCTACGCCGTCGTCGGTTCGCAGAAGACGGCCGAAGCAAAGCTCACGCAGTTCCTGGCCGAGACGGAAGCCGACGAGGTCATCATTTCGATGCCGATCCATGACATCGAGGCAAGATTGAAATCGGTCGAGCTTTTCGCTGGGCTCGGAAACTTCCTCCGCGCTGCGGCCTAATGTCGCGCATCCCGGGCGGTTCAGGTCCCACAGCCATTTGTGCGAATTGACTTAACGCAGCCGGACCATAGCTTTGCATGATCACACATGTCGTTTGCACGACATTGTGGCGATAGAAATGTGATGGACGGCGCACGCCGCAAATCGCGCGCGGTCGGTTTCGAGCAACCTTTGGAGGATCAGGCTTGCTATGCGTTACCGTGGTCTTGCTGTTTTGATTTCGCTGATCTGTCTTCCCGCCTCGGCCGCCATTGCCCAAGAAGGCGATGCGGCGGCAGGGGAAACGGTATTCAAGAAGTGCGCGGTCTGTCATGTGGCGGATACCGACAAGAACAAGGTGGGTCCGTCGTTGAACCACCTGTTCGGCCGAACCGCCGGCACACATCCGGATTTTGCCTATTCGCCCGCGATGAAGGCCGCAGGCACAGCCGGGTTGGTCTGGGATGAAAATTCGTTGCGCGATTATCTTCACAACCCAAAGCTGAAGGTTAAGGGCACGAAGATGGTGTTCGTCGGTCTGAAGGACGACGGCGAGATTCTCAATCTGATCGCCTATCTCAAGCAATTCTCGAAATAAAATCAGCTTATTGAAGCTTCGTCGACAGTCTGGCGAGGTTCCTCTCGTACCATTGCCGTGATGTCCTGTTTGTGAGATAGTCCTAACGTAAGTGCCGACGGATTGCGGGTATTTTCCGCGGCCGGCAGGGGCTTGGGAGGAACGCATGGTTGTCGTGCTGGTTCTCGTTCTGATCGTTGTCGGGTCGGTGGCATTCCACTTGTTCAGCCCGTGGTGGTGGACTCCGATCGCCTCGAACTGGAACTACATCGACAATACCATCATCATCACGTTCTGGATCACCGGTATCGTCTTCGTCGCCGTGATCTCTTTCATGGCCTATTGCATCTATCGTTTTCGGCATAAGCCTGGTAACCGGGCGGCCTACGAGCCGGAGAACAGGCGCCTGGAATGGTGGCTTGCCGGCAGCACGGCCCTTGGCGTGGGAGCGATGCTCGCGCCGGGCCTCGTCGTCTGGAACCAGTTCGTCACCGTCCCGGCGGGAGCGGCAGAAGTCGAAGTCATCGGTCAGCAATGGCTGTGGAATTTCCGGTTGCCGGGCGCCGACGGGCGGCTGGGAAGGGCGGACAATCGTGCCGTTTCCGCCGACAACCCTCTCGGCGTGATCAGGAACGATCCAGCTGGCCTGGACGACATCATCATTGCAGGCGGCGAACTGCATCTCCCCATCGGCAAGCCGATCCGTGTCCACCTGCGCTCGATCGACGTGCTGCATGATTTCTATGTTCCGGAGTTCCGCGCCAAGATGGACATGATCCCCGGCTCGGTCACCTATTTCTGGTTCACGCCGACGCGAACGGGCACCTTCGAGGTGTTGTGCGCGGAGCTTTGCGGCGTTGCACATGCGCAGATGCGAGGAACGGTCGTCGTCGACGAGGCGGACGCCTATCAGGAGTGGCTGGCGCAGCAACAGACATTCTCGCAACTGATGGCAGCGGTTGAACCGGCCGAGTAGGCCGGCGTCGCGGCCGAGGAGCGGCCGCGACGGGAGGAGGAAGGAAGGCATGCGATGGTTGATATTCCGACCAGTGCCGGCGACGTCATCCCGCCCGCCGAGGTCGCGGACGTCGAGCTCTATCATCCGAAGAGCTGGTGGACGAAGTATGTCTTCAGCCAGGATGCCAAGGTCATCGCCATCCAGTATTCCCTGACGGCGTTCGCCATCGGTTTCGTAGCGCTCGTTCTATCCTGGCTGATCCGCCTGCAGCTCGGCTTTCCCGGCTATTTTTCCTTCATCGACGCGGATCATTATTACCAGTTCATCACCATGCACGGCATGATCATGGTGATCTATCTGCTGACGGCGCTCTTTCTCGGCGGCTTCGGGAACTACCTCATTCCGCTGATGGTCGGCGCGCGCGACATGGTGTTCCCCTATGCGAACATGCTGAGCTATTGGCTCTACCTGCTCGCCGTCATCGTTCTCGTCGCGGGCTTTTTCGCGCCGGGCGGTCCAACGGGTGCGGGCTGGACGCTCTATCCCCCGCAGGCATTGACATCAGGCACGCCGGGTGGGCGCGACTGGGGCATCATCTTGATGCTGTCGTCGCTCATCATCTTCATCATCGGCTTCACGATGGGCGGGCTGAACTATGTCGTCACCGTACTGCAGGGGCGCGCGCGCGGCATGACACTGATGCGGATGCCATTGACCGTCTGGGGCATTTTCACCGCGACCGTGATGGCGCTGCTTGCCTTTCCGGCGCTCTTCGTCGCGGCGGTCATGATGCTGTTTGACCGGCTGCTCGGCACCAGCTTCTTCATGCCGGCAATTGTCGAAATGGGCGAGCAACTCCCGTCGGACGGTGGAAGCCCGATCCTCTTCCAGCACCTCTTCTGGTTCTTCGGGCACCCCGAGGTCTATATCGTGGCGCTTCCCGCCTTCGGCATCGTCTCCGATCTTATCAGTACGCACGCGCGCAAGAACATTTTCGGCTACCGGATGATGGTCTGGGCGATCGTGATCATCGGAGCCCTGAGCTTCGTTGTCTGGGCCCACCACATGTATGTCAGCGGCATGAACCCGAACTTCGGATTCTTCTTTGCCACGACGACCCTGATCATAGCCGTGCCGACTGCGATCAAGGTCTACAACTGGGTGCTGACGCTGTGGCGAGGCGACATCCACCTGACACTGCCGATGCTGTTTGCCATCGCGTTCATTGTGACATTCGTCAATGGCGGCTTGACGGGACTGTTCCTTGGCAACGTCGTGGTCGATGTGCCGTTGTCCGATACGATGTTCGTGGTCGCGCACTTCCACATGGTGATGGGTGTGGCTCCCATTATGGTGGTCTTTGGCGCGATCTATCACTGGTATCCGAAGATCACCGGGCGGATGCTGGATGAGGTTCTCGGGAGGATCCATTTCTGGGTCACCTTCGTCGGCGCCTACGCGATCTTCTTCCCCATGCATTACGTTGGTCTCGTGGGTGTCCCGCGCCGCTATTTCGAGCTTGGCGACACGGTCTTCATTCCGCCTTCTGTGCATACGCTGAGCATGTTCATTTCGGTCGCCGCGCTTGTTGTCGGCGCAGCGCAGATGGTGTTCCTGTTCAATCTTGTTTGGAGCCTGTTCCATGGTCGCGAGGCCGGCGGCAACCCGTGGCGCGCGACGACGCTCGAATGGCAGACGCCTGAGACGCCGCCTGCTCATGGCAACTGGGGCAAGGATCTTCCGATCGTCTATCGCTGGGCTTACGATTACAGTGTACCCGGCGCTCCCGAAGACTTCATACCCCAGAACCAACCGCCCATGGTCGGACTGTCGAGGGCGCCGGCATGACCGTCATCCTCGTCTTTCTCGCGGGAGTAGCGGCGATCATCATCTGGTGGCTCTCCGGGCAAAGGTTGATGTCGAGGCCATGGGCGGAGATCGGGACGCTTGACGACATCCAGGGCGCGGCGAGGCCGCCTATCCCCGTCGCCAAGTTCGGTCTCGGCATTTTTCTCGCGGTTGTCGGTGCACTCTTTTCTCTGTTGGCCAGCGCGTATCTTTCGCGAATGAGCGGCTCCGATTGGTGGGCGATCCCCATTCCGCGGCTTCTATGGGCAAATACAGTCATGCTGATCGGCAGCTGTGCAGCTCTGCAATGGGCTGTCGTCGAAGCGCGCCGCGGCGCCGAGGAAGGCGTGCGACTGGGGCTCGACGTGGCGCTCGCCACAACGGTTCTTTTCCTCGCCGGGCAGATCGTGGCCTGGCTGCAGCTCGTCGCGGCGGGCTATCTGCTCATCGACAATCCGGCGAACAGCTTCTTCTACATGCTGACTGGGCTGCATGGCCTCCACATAGTCGGCGGGTTGGCAGTGCTCGCGCGAACCAGAGTGAGATCGCGCGGAGCGGGCACCGCAGCATCAGCCAGGCTGCGCCTCGGCATCGAGCTCTGCGCCACCTACTGGCATTTCATGCTCGTCGTTTGGCTGCTTCTCTTCGCACTCTTCACTGGCGTGGGGAACGACTTCGTCGATCTTTGCCGCCAACTCGTTTCCTAAGGGGTAGACGATGGCCGAATTGACCCGAATGGACACCGAAGATGTAGCCCTTCATCCCCCCGCAGGTCTGCGAGGGGTCGCTGCCGATTTTGCCTCGGACCAGCGGGCATTCAAGAACGTTTCCTGGGGGAAGGCCATGATGTGGATCTTTCTCCTCAGCGACACCTTCATCTTCGGCTGCTTCCTACTCGCCTACATGACCGCGCGAATGTCGACGCCGGTGCCGTGGCCCAATCCAAGCGAAGTCTTTGCGCTTCATATCGGCGGGCAGGACGTTCCGCTGATCCTGATCGCAATCATGACCTTCGTTCTGATCAGCAGCAGTGGCACGATGGCCATGGCCGTCAACTTCGGTTATCGCCGTGAGCGCGGAAAAACGGCTGCCTTGATGCTTCTGACTGCAATACTTGGCGCCACATTTGTCGGAATGCAGGCCTTCGAATGGACAAAGCTCATTACCGAAGGCGTGCGTCCCTGGGAAAACCCATGGGGGGCGGCGCAATTCGGATCATCCTTCTTCATGATCACCGGCTTTCACGGAACGCACGTGACCTTCGGCGTGATCTTCTTGCTGATTACCGCGCGCAAAGTCTTGCGCGGGGACTTCGATACCGGTCGCCGCGGCTTCTTCACCAGCCGCAAGGGCAATTATGAGATCGTCGAGATCATGGGCCTCTATTGGCACTTCGTCGACCTCGTCTGGGTCTTCATCTTCGCGTTTTTCTATCTGTGGTGAGGTCGCAATATGGCACAGGCACAAGCGCATTCCGGCCAACAGCACCCGATCCGGCTCTACCTCGTCGTCTGGGGATTGCTTTTCGTCCTCAGCACCTTCTCCTATCTCGTCGACTACCTCGGCATTCAAGGCTATCCGCGCTGGACGCTCATCGTCGTCTTCATGATGCTGAAAGCGGGGCTGATCGTTGCCATCTTCATGCACATGGCATGGGAGCGGCTGGCGCTCGTCTACGCGATAATGTTGCCGCCGCTGCTCGTTCTGGTCTTCGTGGCGATGATGGCGTCCGAGTCGCACTACACGATCTTCACCCGGCTTGCCTTCCTCGGCGGCGCCGGTTCCTGACCGGCGCGCCCTGGCTAGGGATAACGAAGGTGTCACCGATCGATCGGATGTGAATGGAAGGTCGAAAACAACAAAGCCGGCCACGTTTCCGTGACCGGCTTGCAGAAAAAATGGTGATTGGTCAAGCCGAAAGCTTGGCCAGAACGTCTTCGTCGACTTCGAAGTTCGAGTAGACGTTCTGGACGTCGTCATCGTCTTCGAGGCTGTCGATGAGTTTCAGCAGCGATTGCGCCTTTTCCTCGTCGACCGGCACGTTGTTCTGCGCACGCCAGACGGCCTTGACGGTCTCGGCTTCACCGAGAGAGCCTTCGAGGGCCTTGGCGACTTCACCGAGAGATTCGAAGGCGGTCGTGATGTAGTGGCCTTCTTCATCGGTTTCGACGTCGTCGGCACCGGCTTCGATGGCAGCTTCCATCACCTTGTCGGCATCGCCAGCGGCAAGCTTGTAGGTGATCTCGCCGACGTGATCGAAGGAGAAGGAAACCGAGCCGGTTTCGCCAAGTGCGCCGCCGGCCTTCGTAAAGATCGAACGGACGTTCGACGCGGTACGGTTGCGGTTGTCGGTCAAGGCTTCGACGATGATCGCCGTTCCGCCCGGGCCGTAACCTTCGTAGCGGACCTCATCGTAATTCTCGCTGTCGGCACCGGCTGCCTTTTTGATGGCGCGGTCGATATTGTCCTTCGGCATGGACTGGGCCTTGGCGTTCTGGATAGCCAGGCGCAGGCGGGCGTTCATCGTCGGGTCGGGCAGGCCGGCCTTGGCGGCAACGGTGATTTCGCGCGCGAGCTTGGAGAACATTTTCGACCGCACGGCATCCTGACGGCCCTTGCGATGCATGATGTTTTTAAACTGTGAATGGCCAGCCATGGCACCCCTGTTCACGTCCTATTGTCGGAATGGGCCGCCTTATAAGAGCGAAATGGGCCGTATTCAAGGGAAAACGGCTTCATTCTCCCGGGGCTCGCTCGTCGGGAATTACGGAACAAAGCCCCGAAGCTGGCGTTTCAAAACACGGACCCTTGAAACGGAAGGAAGTGCTATGGCTAGCCTCAACGAGGCGCGGAAACACCCAGCACGTCAGCTCTGGGATCAGGTCAACGACATTCATGCCGGCATGCTCGGCGTGGACGGAGTGGACATGCATATGCAGCCAATGGCGCCACATCCCGATCCGAAGACCAATACGATCTGGTTCTACTCGAAATCGGACGCAGAAATCGCCCGTGCCATCAAGCCGGGCACCAGGGCACATTTCTGCGTCGTCGGAAAGCATCACGACTATCACGCTTGCCTTGCCGGCAAGATCGAGGTGCGGTCCGATCCGTCGAAGATCAATGAGTATTGGAACTCCGTCGTCGCCGCCTGGTATGAGGACGGCAAGAAGGATCCGAAGCTGACGATGCTTGTGATGCATGTTGACGACGCGGAGATCTGGGTCTCTACCGGCAGTAAGCTCAAATTCGGTTGGGAGATTGCCAAGGCCAATCTCGATGATGACAAGATGCCCGATGTCGGCATCCGGCAGCACTTGCAGTTCGCTTGAGAATACTGGACCCGGCGCGATCCCTAGCCCTAACTGGAATATGGAATACTTTCAGTCGCAAATATCTGTCGCGAAATTCTGACTTTTTCGAGTAAGTGTTGCGACAGAAATCGACAGGAGGTTTTAGTGCTGGTGGTTTTGTCGCGAACGTCCGGGAGATTTGCGACAAAGGGCATCGCGTTGATTTCTCGCTAAAACAACGCCAAGAGAGATCCAATCGACAACGCAGCTCGGGCCGGCCTTCCCTATCTTGAATGTCTTTTGGGCAATGGCGGCAACACAAGCTCCCCGTCGACAAGCCACGAGAGCCTACACCGGTTTCTGCCAATGCCTCGCCTTGCGCAATTGCGGAAACCAATACCATAGAGCCGACGCCTGCCAAATTCGGACATGATGGGGAACAGCTAGAAGTCGATTTGCTTTGCTCTAACAGGCGCTGGCGCTGTCCTTTACGGCAGATGGAAGCCATACCTTGATCTGTTGATCCGTGAGGTTAGCACCACACAACATGGTCGCTACACGGCAGCCTTTCAGGGCAGATGCCTGCACAAGAATGGCCGCGAGCCCCGCCGCCCCGGCTGGCTCGACGAGACGCTCCCAGGTATCAAGAGCAAACCGCATTGCGTCCAGAAGTTGATCATCATCAACGAGAACGACGTCATCGATAGTATCTTTAAGCCATTCGATCGCGGGCGGCACGGGATTCCGGACGGCAATTCCATCGGCAATCGTGCGTGCCTCCGACGTCGAGATCACGTCACCCGCATGGTAGGACAGAGCCATGCATGGCGCACCCTTTGCGGCAACGGCGATGACCCTTGTTCGCGGTGATCGCGATTTGAACCAGCATCCTATTCCCGCCGCCAAAGCACCGTTTCCAAGCGGGACGAAAACGGCGTCGATATTTGCGACGTTTTCAGTCAGTTCCGCCGCAATCGTTCCAGCCCCTTCCGCAATGGCTGCACTCGCGCCGTCCTCCACGAATTGCAGCTTCCGTTCGACGGCGTAGATTTTGGCAGCCTCCTCGCAGCGTCAAAATCCTCCCCGGCGAGCAAGACCTTCGCCCCAAACCTGCGCATGGCCTCGATCTTCAGCGGATTGGCGTTTGGACTGGCGAAGACGATCAGAGGTCGCCCATGCCGCGCGGCATTATAAGCAAGCCCCTGACCGAAGTTCCCGGCCGATGCCGAGACCAGAGGAGTTCTCTCGTCGGCGAGATCGGCGAGAAAATATCCCGTACCTCGCCCCTTGAAGCTGCGGATCGGATTTTCCGTTTCGGCTTTGACGACTAGCGACAGCGCGAGCCTATCGAAACACAACAAATTGGTGTTCAGAAAAATCGGATCGATGCGCTTGCGTGCGTCTTCGATGTTGATGGCTGAAAGAGGTGCTTGTTTTGTCATGGAGCGATGGTATGAACTTCTGACGCGGGAAAATCGCGCCAATGTCGAATTTATAGAGGATTTTCCGCATAGGAGCTTGGTTGCGCGCTGTGGACGATATCGACCGAACTATTCTTTCGATGCTGCAGGAGAATGCCGACATTCCCGGCAAGGTCATTGCTGATGCGGTCAATCTTTCTACCTCGGCCATCGAACGCCGAATCAGCAAATTGAAGCAGGATGGGATCATCGAGAGGATCGTGGCGGTGGTCAGTCCGAAAGCCGTCGATCGCACCCTGTCCGTTCTGGTCGAGCTTGAAATCCAGAACGAACATCGACACTCGCTGCAGCAATTCCAGCGATGGTTGGACCGTGCGCCTGAAGTTCAGTCATGCTGGTATGTGACCGGCGATATGGATTATGTCCTGCTTGTAGCCGTCCGCAACCTTGAGGAATATAATATCTTCATTGAGCGACTTATGAGTGAGCAACAGGCGCTCGTGCGAAAATACAAGAGCCTGATCGCACTCAAAACGGTCAAGCACGGCCTGGGACTTCCCGTCATTGAATGAAAAGGCCTTTTACTGGCGTGGCCTATGTAGCGATCCTGTCGAAAGGGGTTGGGGCGATCCGGGTTTTTTAATGCATGCCTGTCGCGACATAGATCAGCGGCTTTTTCGGCAAGGTGCGTAGCGACACGGTGATCGTGTTCGTCGGTGCGTAGCTGATTTCAAAGTCGGGTCCGAACATCGACAGGAAGCTTTGCAGCGGCCTCGGCTGGTGCATCGGCAGGATGAGAGAGGCGCGCAGGCGCTTGATCACCCGGCTCATGCTATCGGAACCCATCGTCAGGCCGCCATCCACCGGAACCATCACGACATCCAGTCTGCCGATCTCCGTGTAGTGGGTTTCCGTCAGTTCGTAATGCAGATGGCCGAGATGACCGATGCAGAGACCGGCCACCTCGAAGATGAAGATCGAGTTCCCATCCTGCTGCGGCGCGCCGAAACCGCCCCTGATATCGGTAGTGACGTTGCGGATGTAGGTGTCGCCGACCACGAGGTTTACCTTCGCCTTTTCCCCTGGCACGTCGCTCCATCCATGAAGCACGTATTTAATGGCCGGGTCGGTCACCAAACTATAATGCGAGGAATGGGCGCGGTTCATGGTGACGACCATTGGAACCTGCGGCGGCGAATACCAGCCGCTGTAGTCGGTCGCGATCGTTACGCCGCCCGGCGTTTCGATAAGGAAGGTGGAATGTCCGATGTAGGTCAGCGTGACCGATTGGTCGGTAGCGCCGGTGCCAGCAATCGGTGCTGGGCCCGTGAAACTGGCAAAAGTCGCTTGCGGGATCGATTGGGCGACGGCCTGGCACTGGCTGACGTTTCTTCGTTCCTCCTGGGCAGCGGCTGCCTCCGCGGCGACCAAGACCATCAGGCAGGCGATTGCGAAGACAAGAAAACGCGGCTTCATGCCACTTCCTCCAGCGCTCTCACGGTAAGCTCGGGAGGATGCGGCAAGGCGCCGCAGCGGTCCAGTTGAAATCCCGAGCCACTGCTCACTTTTGCGTCATGGCGCGAGGCTGCCTGAACTAGCGCCAAAACTCCGGAATGGTTTCGGCGAGCCGAGGACCGAGGCGCAGCGGCGCGATCTTTTCCGCGAGGCCGGTCGCATCCGATATCTCGACGCCGACGCCACAGATGGTAGCCGGGCCGGTCGCCGCCTCCATGCGGCCTTTCGGCATCTTGGAGATGAAACGGTTCAGCGGCTCCTCCTTGTCCATGCCGAGGGAGGAATCGTAGTCACCGCACATGCCTGCGTCGGACATGTAAGCGGTGCCGCCGTTCAGGATCTGATGATCGGCTGTCGGCACATGGGTGTGCGTACCGACGACGAAGCTGGCGCGGCCGTCGACGAAATGGCCGAAGCACTGTTTCTCGCTGGTCGCTTCGGCATGGAAGTCGAAGATGATCGCATCCGCCTGCTCCTTGAGCGGGCAGGCATCCAGGATCGTCTCGGCGGATTTGAAGGGATCGTCGAGTTCGGGATGCATGAAAACGCGGCCCATGACATTTGCGACAAGCACGCGTGCACCGTTGCGGGCATAAAAAAGCCCCGAGCCGCGCCCCGGCGTGCCCTGCGGGTAGTTGGCCGGTCGCAGGAACTGGTCATGACGTCCGGCAAAGGCGACGGCTTCCTTCTGGTCCCAGACGTGGTTGCCCGTCGTGACGACATCGGCACCCGCGTTGATCGTCTCGAGGAAGATATCCTCGGTGATGCCGAAACCGCCTGCAGCGTTCTCGCCGTTGACGACGACGAAATCGAGCTTCAGGTCAGAAATGAGGCCGGGGAGGCGGTTCCAGACGGCGGTGCGTCCGGTCTTACCCACCATGTCACCCAGAAAAAGCAGTCGCATTGCTATCCAATCCAAGAGGCAAAAAAGCGCAGCCCGCTTTCTGTCAGGAGGGCGTCCAGGCTGACGTCGTGCGGCTCGTCGGGCACATGTGCCACTTCCTGGCAGTCGAATGCAATGCCGATCAGTTTCGGATGCAGGCCTTTTTGCCGCAAACGCTCGATGGCGCGGTCATAATAGCCGGCGCCATAGCCGATGCGGTGGCCGCGATTGTCGAAAGCGGAGAGAGGCACCAGCATGATCTCGGGATCGAGCACGGCGGCGTCCGCGGGCGGACCCGAGGTACCGAAGCCGGTGCTGACCAGTGGAACGCCGCGCACCAGCTCGCGAAAGACAATCGTCTGCTTGTCGAGGATGGCGGGCACGCAAAGCCGTGCTCCACGCGTCTGGAACCGTGCCATAAGCGGCCGGATATCCGCTTCGGAGCGGATCGGCAGGAAGCCGGACACGGTCGTCCCGGGCTCGAATGCGACCGCCTCGCCGGCATGCTCGGCCATGGCAAGGCTCATCTCGATGCGAGTATCTTCCGGGATCGCGTCGCGCAGTGCGAGCCGGCCGGTACGCATTTCGGTTTTCAATTCTCTCGGGGTCATGCGGTCCATCGCGCTGTTTTCAGCAGACGATAAAGGTCTTGCCGATCATTTCAACGGGACAATGCGACCTTTGACCGCGTGTCTGAGTCGATCAGGTCAAATCGTGATACTGGTTGGTATGACTGAGGCGCCGGCCTGTGCCTCAAGCGGATAGTCCGTGCCCGATCCCTGCTGGCCGGGTCTTGCGCGCAGTTCGCGCATCGCCTTGTCCATCAGCTGCCGGACGTCCTGCAGGATGGCCTTGAACTCTTCCATCGTCTTGCGATCTTCGGTCGAGACACGAACAGATGCCTGCCTTCCATCTTCGATCACGCTTTGGTAGGCATTGCGCGCGGCGGTTGCACCATCGGGTTCGTCTGTCTGCTCCGCGCTACCTTCGGAGCTATCCGAAGAAGCCGTTTCAGTTGTCGCCGACGCATAGGTCGTAGCGTCTGTCGCGCCAGCCCCGGTATCGACCGTTGCAACGGTGGCATTGGCTGCAGATGCGGCAGGCGTCGCGCTGGCAGCGACCGCGGAGGCGAATTCAGCAGCGGCGGCGCTGATCTTGTGGGCAAGTTCGGCCGCAAGCCGGGCGACGACCTCTGGCGGGTAGCCGCCGCTCTTCAGCATTTCGAGCTGCTGCTTGGCTTCCTCAAGCTTGCGTGCGGCACGGGCTTTCGCGGCTTCGGCCGATGTCGTCATGCTTTCGCGCAGGCTTTCCTGTGCCTTTGCCGAATTCTGCAATATCTTCAGTCGCGCGCTGGTGCCGTCGGCCGGCGTATTGAGATTATCGGCCGAGTAGGTGTTGCGCAGGATGTTGAGCGCTGATGCGGAACCGACTTGCATACTATCCTCCGGATTGCACTATCCGGAATAGTCTGCAACTTCAGGCTTGCGTGGGCCTGTGCGTTATCACCTGCCGCCTATGTGCCCGTGGCCAGCGCATGGATCGTTTCATTAAACAAGGGCATGCCCCCAGGCAACCAACCGAGCGCGCGGATTTTCGTCGTGTCCATCGGTGTGAGCAGCGATTTGTCGGCGGGCAGCGGCAGCCTGTTCAGGCAATCGTGCTCCCATCGAATGGGTTCCAGGATGTCCCAGGTATCCAGCGCCACGTCGGACACGTTGAAGGTCTCGCCGGAGATACGCGGGGGGTCTGTTTCCAACATGAGCCGCACCGCTTTGCCGACGTCTCTTCCGTGGACCTCGGTGCCGGCACGTGAAGGCAAGGGACGACCAGCGAGGTAATCTCCGATCAGCTTGTCCCATTTGCTGGGTCGAAGGTCGCCGTAGACGCCGGTCAATCGGAGACTGGCCGTTGCGAAACCCGGCGCTGCAAGATGTGCCAGACTGCGTTCGGCATCCAGTTTGACCTGACCATAAAGCGTCTCCGGCTTGTCAGGCATCCCTTCTTTCAACGTGGTTCCAGGCGCGTGCTCTCCATAGGCGGCACGGCTGGAAATGAAGATGCAGCGCCGCGTGCCGGCGCGTTTTGCCGCTTCGAAAAGCCGGACGCTGCCGTCCAGGTTGAAGCGCTTGAACGTCTCTGGGTCGTTACCCTCCCCACCGCGGTATTTGCCGGGCACGTGGTGGAAGGCGGCGTGAACGAAGAAATAGGCGTCGTCGAAGGCTTCGATATGATCGTGCGCCGGATCGAGCGAGAGCGGGGCGAACTCGACCGGGCGCGAAAAGAAGCGAGCTAGCGGCGCGTGGCGGCCGCCGATGATCACGGTATAGCCGCCGGCGAGCAGTTCTTCGACGATATAGCGTCCGACGAAACCCGTTCCGCCCGATACCAGTACCTTCATGCCGCCTCTTTAGGGTTGGCCATTGCCGAGATATCCGGCGGATCATCACCGGCATAGAACGCGTGCCACAGGTCGATCAGCGGCCGCAGTTTCTCGGCCTTCGGATGATTCGCCTCCCATGGCTTCTCGTACTGGTAGTGCAGGACGGAAATGCTCTGCCAGTCCCAAAGCCGAGGCATGGTAAACCATACATATTGGAGCATGTTGAAATAGACCGGCAGGCCGTGCCAATCCGGGAAAAAATCCTGCAGGAAGGTCTGGTCCGTCCGCTTCCAGAACATGCCTGGCTTGTCCAGTCGCTCCAGCATGCGCTGAAACGTGGCTTCGGACGGTTGCGCGACGAAGACGCCGGAATTCAGTCGGTGGAAGTCTGCAAGAGATTCATAGACATTCGGGGCGGCCGAAAACTCCGGATAGCGAAAGAGCTTGTCGATGTTGCGCAGCACGATCGCATCGGCATCGATGAAGACGCAGCTGGTGTACTCGGTCAGCTGCCAGAGGCGCAGCTTGCAGAAGTTGTCGAGCGGCGAGTGAAACTGCGGCTTGTGTCCCTTCGTGAAGGGGGCCGCGGCGTGCAGATTGGATCGAGCGTGGCGCTCATTGAACTCGGCTGACAGCGGCAGATGCTTGACCGGCACCAGGCGGCAGTCGAGCTGCAGGAGCGGGGCAAGACTGGCCAGCTCAGCGCCTGGCGTATGGAGGATGACGATATCGGCAGGGGTGTCGGTTCGGCGCAACGACGCAGCGAGCGCCTTGGCACCCATGGCGTAGTCGTTGTTGGTGACGAGGGTGACGTAGGCGTGCCGCAGGGACTCACTCATGAAACGGACTTCAACCTCTTGCCTTCCGGATCGTGGTTGATCGTGGCGGCAATGTCTTTCGTCCAGGCGGAAACGGCGGGCACGCGCGACCGATCGACGCGATAGCTAAACTTCTTGGCAACGTCGACGATTTCACTGAGAAGCCCCGCCTGCAGGGTGATCGGATCGAGGCCAAGATTACGGAACTTCTCGTTCTTGACGATGAGCTCATTCTCCGGCGCCTCCTTGCGCGGGTTCGGCAGCCAGGCGATCTCGGCGCCACTCATCTTGGCGATCATTTCCGCCAGATCGCGCACGCGATGGGTCTCCGTCATCTGGTTGAAGATTTCGACACGGGCGCCGCGGGCTGACGGATTGTTCAACGCCAGCTCGATGCAGCGTACGGAATCCTGGATGTGGATGAAGGCGCGGGTCTGGCCGCCGGTGCCGTGAACGGTCAGCGGGTATCCAATCGCCGCCTGGATCAGGAACCGGTTCAGCACGGTGCCATAGTCGCCATCATAGTCGAAGCGATTGATGAGTTGGGCGTGCCGGCGCGTCTGCTCGGTGTGCGTGCCCCAGACAATCCCCTGGTGCAGGTCCGTGATGCGCAGACCGTCGTTCTTGGCGTAGAAATGGAAAAGCAACTGATCCAGGCACTTGGTCATGTGATAGATCGAGCCGGGATTGGAGGGATAGAGGATTTCCTGGCTGACGGTCTCGCCATCCGCCGTCTCGATGCTAACGGGCAGATAGCCCTCGGGGATCGCCGCTCCGACCGTCGAATAGCCGTAGACGCCCATCGTGCCGAGGTGGATCAGATGCGCGTCGAGTTGGAGTTCGACGAGCGCATTCAGGAGGTTATGGGTGGCGTTGACGTTGTTGTTGACGGTGTAGTTCTTGTGGCGGTCGCTCTTCATGGAGTAGGGGGCGGCACGCTGCTCAGCGAAATGAATGACGGCATCCGGACGGTTTTCGGCCAGCCACTTCTTCAGGAGCTCGTAGTCCTTGGCGAGATCGATGAGGTTGAAGTGTATGCGCCGGCCAGTTTCGGCGTGCCAAATGCGCGTGCGCTCCTGGATCGAGTCCATCGGCGTCAGCGACTGGACCCCGAGTTCGGTGTCGATCCACCGTCGCGAGAGATTGTCGAGGATATGAATGTCATGTCCCGCGTCGGAAAGATGCAATGATGTCGGCCAGCCGATGAATCCGTCTCCGCCCATCACTGCAATCTTCATCGTGTCGTCTCCTGCTTGATTGTCTCTGTCAAAAATTACTTAGGAAGCGTGACAATTGTTCAATGCTTGCAAGGCGGAAAGTCTTCCGCCAAAGAGGGCGCGTGACTTTGGAGAAAATTATGGCGGACAACGGTTTTTCGATTTCGGGTGAACTCACGGAAACGGGTCACCGGCTCCTGCAGCGCGTCTATTACGAGGACACGGATTTTTCCGGCCTCGTCTACCATGCCCGTTATCTGCACTTCCTCGAGCGCGGCCGCACCGATTACCTGCGTTGTCTCGGCGTCGAGCAGCGCGAACTCATCAATGCGGACGAGGAGGGGCTTGTCTTCGTCGTCCACCGCATGGAGATCGACTTCAAGCAACCGGCGCGGATGGATGACATCCTGATGGTGCTGACCCACACCGAAAAAGCAGGTGGCGCCAAGATGGTCCTCAATCAGGAAATCCGGCGCGGCGAAACGCTGCTGATCGCCGCCAAGGTGATCATCGCCGTCATCAACGCCAATGCAAGGCCGCGACGACTGCCGGAAGCGCTTGCCGAGAAATTTCTGGAAGGCAGCAAGCCGCTCCGCGGACCGTGAGCCTTTGCGGCCGCAGCCGCGATCCCGCCGTTTCAACATCGTTTGCCTGCGGCGATTCGCGCAGCTTGATCGCGAAGCGATGAAAAGACGCTGGATTCCGGCCTTGCATAAACATGAGTTTTGTGTGAAGGAATTCGCGCGCTGGAAGATAAGCGCTGTTGTGGTCATCGACCTAGATCTGACCAAGTAATCCAAGGGATAAATCTTTCGCCGATAGTTTCGCTGTCATGATCCGGCGCTAACGAACTGTTAACCATAATAGTGTCTTACTCGGATTGTCAGAGTTTGTGCGGTGCACGCCTTCCTTTGACCAAATTTGACGGCAAGGAAGGCGGATAAGAGCTTGGAAGCTTGACCAGGGCTTTGGGCGGCGGCCGCCAGACACTTCTTGCGAGATCACTTTGTGCCGCCCGGTCAAGTGCCGGGCGTTTGGATTCGGGGATTTTGGATCAATGGAACAAGTAGGATTGGCAGCAGCAACGGCCGACGTCAGCCTCTGGTCGCTGTTTATGCAGGCAGGTCTCGTCGTCAAGCTGGTCATGCTCGGGCTCATCGCAGCCTCGGTCTGGACCTGGGCGATTGTCATCGACAAGTATCTGGCTTACGGCCGCGCGCGGCGCCAGTTCGACAAGTTCGAGCAGGTGTTCTGGTCGGGTCAGTCGCTGGAAGAGCTTTATCGGACGCTGTCGGAACGCAACAACACCGGCCTTGCCTCCATCTTCGTCTCTGCCATGCGCGAATGGAAGAAGTCGTTCGAGCGCGGCGCGCGCTCGCCGATCGGTCTGCAGATGCGTATCGACCGGGCCATGGACGTCACGCTCGCTCGTGAATCCGAATATCTCTCCGCTCGTCTCGGCTCGCTGGCAACGATCGGTTCGGCCGGTCCGTTCATCGGGCTCTTCGGCACGGTCGTCGGTATCATGACCTCGTTCCAGGCGATCGCCGGTTCGAAGTCGACGAACCTCGCGGTCGTCGCTCCCGGTATCGCGGAAGCGCTGCTCGCAACCGCAATCGGCCTTGTTGCCGCTATCCCGGCCGTTATCGCCTACAACAAGTTCACTGCCGATGCCGGCAAGCTTTCGGCTCGCATGGAAGGTTTCGCGGATGAATTCTCCGCCATCCTTTCGCGCCAGATCGACGAGAAACTGCAGCCGCGCCAGGCCGCGCAGTAATCGACGGGAACGGAGTCAACGATATGGGTATGGGTGCTCCAAGCGGTGGCGGTAGCGGTGGTGGCCGCGGTGGTCGTCGTCGCGGTGGCCACAGAGGTGGTGCCATCTCCGAAATCAACGTGACGCCGCTCGTCGACGTTATGCTCGTGCTTTTGATCATCTTCATGGTCGCCGCACCGATGATGACCGTCGGCGTGCCGGTCGACCTGCCGGAAACGCAGGCGAAGGCACTGAATTCCGAAACGCAGCCGATCACGATCTCGGTTAAGAATGACGGCCAGGTGTTCCTGCAGGAAACGCCGATCCCGGCCGAGGAGATCGCTGCGAAGCTCGAGGCGATCGCGACGACCGGCTACAATGAGCGCATCTTCGTTCGCGGCGACGCGACCGCGCCTTATGGCGTGATCGCCGACGTCATGGCCCGCATCCAGGGTGCCGGCTACAAGAACATCGGGCTCGTGACGCAGCAGAAGAAGGACCAATAGCGAACGCTATGAAGGCCAGTATCGTCACATCTGCGGCTCTGCACTGTGCACTGCTTGCCTGGGCGCTGATCTCGATCGGCTCCCCAGAGCAGTTCAAAGTCGAGGATTTCGAGGCGATGCCCGTCGATCTCGTGCCTGTCGAAGACATGTCGCAGCTGCAGCAGGGTGACAAGACGGCGCCCCCGAAGGAAAAGGCGGCGCCGAAGCCGACGACCAAGCCGGCGACAGTCGATAAGGCGGAAAACATGGGCGATAACAATATCGACCTCAAGACGCCGCCGGTCCCGAACGCCAAGCCCAGCAACAATGAGAGCGCTGCTGCCCCGAAGGCGGCCGAAAAGCCTCTTCCGCAGAATGATCCCGTGCCCAACGAGGTGAAGGAGATCATGAAGGAGGAGACGGACGTCGAGCCGAAGCAAGTCGCTTCCATCACGCCGCCGAAGCCGGAAATCACCCCCCCGACCCCGACGCCGCCGAAGGCTGAGGAACCGCCGCAGGAACAGGCCGAGCCGCCGAAGCCGGACGCTGAGGCGCTGCCGGACAAAGTTCCGACTCCGGTCGTGAAGCCGCAGCCAAAACCACCGGAACAGAAGCCAGCCGAAAAGCCCCCGGAAAAGAAAACCGAGGACCAGGCGACGGCCGACGACAAGCCGACGGACAAGAAGAAGGCTGAGAAGAAGCAGGAGAAGGCCAAGTCTGCCTCTTCCAAGCAGAGCGATTTCAACGCTGACGATATTGCGGCTCTGCTGAACAAGCAGGATCCTTCTTCCGGCGGTGCCAAGCGCTCGACGGAAGTTGCGTCGCTCGGTGCGAAGAAGACCACGAGCGGCTCCAAGCTCTCGATGAGTGAGATGGACGCGCTGCGCAGCGCGATTGCCGGCAACTGGTCGGTTATCCCCGGGATGGAAGGCGCAAGCGAAGTTCGCATCAAGGTCCACATGAAGCTCGACCCTGATGGCAACATCATCGGCTCACCCGAGGTTGAAGCGACCGGCGGCACCAACGAGGCGACGCGGATGGCGTTGGCAAGCGGTGCCAAGCGCGCCGTCATGAAGTCGTCGCCCTTCACCAATCTCCCGAAAGACAAATACGACGCCTGGGGCGAAGTTATCGTCAACTTCGATCCTAGCGATCTAGCCCTTTAAAATGCTGAAAGGCTTGTCCTCCATGACCAAGTGTTCCCTCATCCGCGCCTTGATGGTCGCCGTCGGCATGATAACCACTGCGGTTGTCGCCACGCCGGCGAACGCGCTTGTCGAAATCAACATCAACAAGGGTAACGTCGAGCCGCTGCCGATCGCGATCACTGACTTCCTGCAGGGTGACATGGGCGCGCAGGTATCGCAGGTTATCGCTGCCGATCTCCAGCGCTCCGGCCTTTTCGCGCCGATCAACAAGAACGCCTTCATCGAGAAGATCTCCAACCCGGATGCCGCTCCGCGCTTCGAGGACTGGAAGGTCATCAATGCACAGGCCCTCGTCACCGGTCGCGTGACGCAGGAAAGCGACGGCCGCCTCCGCGCCGAGTTCCGCCTCTGGGATACGTTTGCCGGCACCCAGATGACCGGTCAGCAGTTCTATACGCAGCCGGAGAACTGGCGCCGCGTAGCCCATATTATCGCCGATGCGATCTACAAGCAGATCACCGGCGAGGAGGGCTACTTCGATACCCGCGTCGTCTTCGTGTCCGAATCCGGCACCAAGCAGGATCGCAAGCGTCAGCTCGCCATCATGGACCAGGATGGCTTCAACGTCCGCATGTTGACGAACGGCAGCGACCTCGTTCTGACGCCGCGCTTCTCGCCGAACCGTCAGGAAGTCACATACATGTCCTTCGCCAACCAGCAGCCGCGGGTCTACCTGCTGCAGCTTGAGACGGGACAGCGCGAGGTCGTCGGTAATTTCCCGGGCATGACCTTCTCGCCGCGCTTCTCGCCCGACGGTCAGAAGGTCGTCATGAGCCTTCAGCAGGAAGGCAATGCCAATATCTACACGATGGACCTGCGTTCGCGCACCACGACGCGCCTGACCTCGACGGCCGCGATTGATACGTCGCCGTCCTATTCGCCGGATGGCGGGCGCATCGTGTTCGAAAGCGACCGCGGCGGCAAGCAGCAGATCTACGTCATGAACGCCGACGGCTCCGGCCAGACGCGCATCTCCTTCGGTGACGGCAACTACTCCACGCCGGTCTGGTCTCCGCGCGGCGATCTGATTGCCTTCACCAAGCAGTCGGGCGGTAAGTTCTCGATCGGTGTGATGAAGCCGGACGGTTCGGGCGAGCGCATCCTGACGACGGGTTTCCACAACGAAGGCCCGACCTGGGCGCCGAATGGCCGCGTCATCATGTTCTTCCGCCAGGCGGCGGGTGCCGGTGGTCCGCAGCTCTACTCGATCGATCTGACAGGCTACAACGAGCAGCTCATCAAGACCCCGACCTACGCTTCGGACCCAGCTTGGTCGCCGCTTCTCGAGTAGTAAAGCCTGTGGATGTGCCTTTTTGTCGCCGCAAAAATCCCTGATTGGGGCGACTGAGGGACAAATCAACCATCTGTTAACCATAATTCTTGAATGCCGATTAACCCAACGAGGTTACAGTCCGGCAACCTTAATCAAGTCGCAAGGAGACCGGCCATGAGCCGAATTCACACCCCGGCAATGAGCCGCATGCAGAATTTTGCCCGTAACCCCGTCATGATCGCGCTTGTCGCCGGTCTTGCTCTGGCCGGTTGCGCCAACAAGAAGAACATGGCGAACAGTGCAGGCGACCTCGGCCTTGGCGCCGGCGCCGCAACGCCTGGTTCCGCCCAGGACTTTACTGTCAACGTCGGCGACCGCATCTTCTTCGACACGGACTCCACCTCGATCCGCGCGGACGCTTCCCAGACGCTCGATCGTCAGGCTCAGTGGCTCGCCCGCTATCCGAAGTACGCGATCACCATCGAAGGCCACGCCGACGAACGCGGTACGCGCGAATACAATCTCGCTCTCGGTGCTCGCCGTGCAGCCGCCACCAAGGATTACCTTGCTTCGCGTGGTGTTCCGGCTCAGCGCATGAAGACGATCTCCTACGGCAAGGAACGTCCGGTTGCCGTCTGCGACGATATTTCCTGCTGGTCGCAGAACCGCCGTGCGGTTACCGTTCTCGGTGGCGCCGGTATGTAATTGCCGGGAAATACTACAATTTCGAAAGGCGGCTCCATCGCGGGCCGCCTTTTCTTTTTGAACAAACTTTGGCCAGTTTCCGTTGCTTTTTGAAAGCAATTGGAAAAATCTCCTGTTCGTGCCGATGGGCGCGAAGAATCACAGGGACAGGACAAACCATATGAAAAAACTTGTCGTTGCGGGCATGCTGTGCCTCGCGGCCGTGGCCGGGGCGGGCCAATCGGCGAATGCGACGTCGCTCTTTGGGTGGCAGATCGGCGGCAAGGCTGCGGATCGGCAGCCGCCGCAGGCACCGGTTGTAAACGTGCAGGCCGCCGGCGGCGCCGAAGTTCGCATCCAGCAGTTGGAAGAGCAACTGCGTCAGCTGAACGGCCGCATCGAGGAGATGAGCTTCCAGCTCCTGCAGATGCAGGAAACGATCCGCAAGGCGCAGGAAGACAACGAATTCCGTTTCCAGGAGCTGGAAAAGGGCGGTGGCGGTAGTGCCGGCAGCAGCTCCAAGACGATGAAAAAGAGCGAGGCCAATGCGCCTCCTTCGGTTCAAGGTCAGAGCGGTGGTGACGATGTCGCCCGTGTAATCCAAGCACCGCAGGGAGCCGAGACGGCTCCCTCGACCGATGTTCCGGCAAACGATGGCCTCGGCCAGCCGCCGAAGCAGCTCGGTTCGATGGAGTTCGACCAGAACGGCAATCCGATCGGTGGCTCGGTCAACGAGGGTGCCACAGTTGGATCCGGCCCGCTTCCGGGCGTCGATTCCGGCCGCTCGTCGCAGACTGCCTCGCTCGGCAGCGAAGCCGACCAATACAAGGCTGCCTATGGCCACGTCCTTTCGGGTGACTACTCGACGGCCGAGCAGGAGTTCACCCAGTACATCGCTCAATACCCGAGCAGTGCTCGAGCCGCCGATGCCAATTTCTGGCTTGGCGAGGCGCTCTACTCGCAGGGCAAGTACAACGAGGCCGCCAAGACGTTCCTCGATGCTCACAAGAAGTATGGCAGCTCTGAAAAGGCGCCGGAAATGCTACTGAAGCTCGGCATGTCGCTTGCCGCGCTCGACAATACGGAAACCGCATGCGCCACGCTGCGCGAAGTTTCGAAGCGTTATCCCAAGGCTTCTCGTGCCGTGATAACCAAGGTTGCCAGCGAGCAAAAGCGTCTCGCCTGCTAGGGCTTTCCGGTTTGCGCCCGGACGGCCTCCATCTACTCGAGACGGCAGCACGCCGTTTCCTCGACTCGCTGATCAAGCCCTCGCGCATCCTTGTCGCGATTTCGGGTGGAAGCGATTCAACTGGCCTGCTTCTGGCGCTCGCCGAAGCACTCGAGGCCGCGCCCAATTCGAAAATATCCCTTTGTGCCGTAACAGTCGACCATGCGTTGCGGATAGAATCGGCCGAGGAGGCGCACCAGGTTGCAGCCTTCTGTCGGTCGCTCGATATTCCGCACCTGACCAAGACATGGCGCGGTGAAAAGCCCAAGACTGGTACGATGCTGGCCGCACGCGAAGCCCGCTACGCTCTGCTTGCCGATGCCGCTGAAAGCCTGAACGCGGATCTTGTCGTGACCGCGCATACAGCCGACGATCAGCGCGAGACACTCGCCATGCGACGGGAGCGTTCAGAACAGCCAAGCACCGGCATTGCCGATCTCGTCCTCTTTGATCGCCGCTTGTGGGTCGCTCGACCGTTGCTTGGTTGCCGGCGGGAGGCGATCCGCGATTACCTTCGCGCGCGGCAGGTCGCCTGGATCGACGACCCAAGCAATGATGACCCGAAGTACGAACGTGTGCGGATGCGGTCGCGCCTTGCTGAAGAGGCTGATGTTGTTTCGGCTCCGGACGAGGTGGGCGATTTACGAGCGGGCGTCGCCGTTTTGGCGGCTCGATGGCTGGATCAGTATTTCGTTCTACATTCTCCCTTGATCGGCCACGTGATCCCGGCCGGGCTCGTCGCCGAGAGGCAGATCCTTAGCTACGCCGTCGCCCGCCTTGCAGCGGTATTTGGTGGGCAAGCGTTTACGCTCGGTCGCAAGCAGATAGACAACGTGCTGGCGTTTATCGAAAAAGGTGGGGTGGGCCGGATGACGGCGGGGAGGGTGGTTTTCGACCTTCGGCGCGACGGGCTCTTTCTCGTTCGCGAGAACCGCGGCATCGTGCCGTTGACGCTGGCATCCGCCACGCGCGCTGTGTGGGACGGCCGATTCCTGGTTGAAAACGCAGCTCAAACGGAAATCGGCATCGTTGCTGGCGGAACAGTGGCACAGAGCGGTCAACTACCTAGGGGCGTCGTCAGACAGGCCCTGGTGGCCATGCCACGTATCGTCGACGTGGCAGGACACGAGGCTCCTGGCAGTGTTGCGGAGAAAGTCCGCATCACACCCTATTTTTCACCCTTCGACCGTTTTTTGACACGATTTGATTTCATCTTTGCGGAGAGCCTTGCGGCTGCCTTTGGAACACGCCCCTATCCAAAACCGCCTTTAGGTCGTATTGACGGAAAATCTATCTAACAGTCCAGTTTGCCTTGGCAATCACCTACGGCAATCCTATGTTAGAGGCCAAATAAGACGGTCGCCATGAGGCGGTTGTTCCAGTGCTGGGGAGTTCGATGAACCCTAACTTACGTAATTTCGCCTTGTGGGCAATCATAGCGCTTCTGCTGATTGCCCTGTTCAGCATGTTCCAGACGTCGCCGGCGCAGACCAGCTCCCGCGAAATCCCTTACTCGCAGTTCCTGCGTGAAGTGGATGCGGGCCGCGTCAAGGAAGTCGTCGTCACGGGCAACCGCGTTTCCGGCAGCTATGTTGAAAACGGCACCACCTTCCAGACCTATACGCCAGTCGTTGACGACAACCTGCTCGATCGTCTGCAGCAGAAGAATGTTCTCGTTTCCGCGCGCCCGGAAACCGATGGTTCGTCGGGCTTCCTAAGCTATATCGGCACGCTGTTGCCGATGCTTCTGATCCTTGGCGTCTGGCTGTTCTTCATGCGGCAGATGCAGGGCGGTTCGCGTGGCGCGATGGGCTTCGGCAAGTCCAAGGCTAAGCTTCTGACCGAAGCGCATGGCCGCGTGACCTTCGATGACGTCGCAGGCGTGGACGAAGCCAAGCAAGACCTCGAGGAAATCGTCGAATTCCTGCGCGATCCGCAGAAGTTCCAGCGTCTCGGCGGCAAGATTCCGCGCGGTGTTCTGCTGGTTGGCCCTCCCGGTACCGGTAAGACACTGCTCGCCCGCTCTGTCGCCGGCGAAGCAAACGTTCCGTTCTTCACGATCTCCGGCTCCGACTTCGTTGAAATGTTCGTCGGCGTCGGCGCGAGCCGTGTCCGTGACATGTTCGAACAGGCCAAGAAGAATGCGCCTTGCATCATCTTCATCGACGAAATCGATGCCGTCGGTCGCCATCGTGGCGCCGGTCTCGGCGGCGGTAACGACGAACGCGAGCAGACGTTGAACCAGCTGCTGGTCGAAATGGACGGCTTCGAGGCAAACGAAGGCATCATCTTAATCGCGGCGACCAACCGCCCCGACGTTCTCGATCCGGCGCTTTTGCGTCCGGGCCGTTTCGACCGTCAGGTCGTCGTTCCGAACCCCGACATCGTCGGCCGCGAGCGTATCCTCAAGGTGCATGCCCGCAACGTGCCGCTGGCACCGAATGTCGATCTCAAGGTTCTGGCGCGCGGTACGCCCGGCTTTTCCGGTGCCGATCTGATGAACCTCGTCAACGAAGCTGCCCTGATGGCTGCGCGCCGCAATAAGCGCGTCGTCACCATGCAGGAGTTCGAAGACGCCAAGGACAAGATCATGATGGGCGCCGAGCGCCGCTCTTCGGCGATGACCGAAGCGGAGAAGAAGCTCACGGCCTATCACGAAGCTGGTCATGCGATCACAGCGCTCAACGTTGCCGTCGCCGATCCGTTGCACAAGGCAACGATCATCCCGCGTGGCCGTGCGCTTGGCATGGTCATGCAGCTCCCCGAGGGCGATCGCTACTCGATGAGCTACAAGTGGATGGTCTCGCGTCTCTGCATCATGATGGGCGGCCGCGTTGCCGAAGAGCTGACGTTCGGTAAGGAGAACATCACTTCGGGTGCATCCTCGGACATCGAGCAGGCCACCAAACTTGCCCGTGCGATGGTGACCCAGTGGGGCTTCTCCGACGAGCTCGGCCAGGTTGCCTACGGCGAGAACCAGCAGGAGGTCTTCCTCGGCCATTCTGTTTCGCAGTCGAAGAATGTCTCCGAAGCGACAGCCCAGAAGATCGACAATGAAGTGCGCCGCCTGATCGACGAAGCCTACACTCAGGCTCGCGACATCTTGACGGACAAGCACGACGAGTTCGTTGCGCTTGCCGAAGGCCTGCTCGAATACGAGACGCTGACTGGCGAGGAAATCAAGGCGCTGATTCGTGGCGAGAAGCCGTCGCGCGACCTCGGTGACGATGCACCGCCCAGCCGCGGCTCTGCTGTGCCGAAGACCGGTACGCGGCCGGTGGCAAAGGGTGACGAGCCGGAAGCCGGCTTGGAGCCGCAGCCACATTGATTTCTCTTGAAGAATGACGGTAAGGCCGGGGTCCATTCTGGACGCCGGCCTTTTGCGTCGGTAACGCGATGTAATGGGTTTTCTTGCTAATTTACGTGATGGTCACCGCGATTTGTGTCATGCCGGTGACATAGCGAGGCCTCATTTGGGGCTCTTGTAGCGATATTCCGCCTGTGGCGGCTGATTTTTTGCAAGTGATGATGCGCAGCCTGAAGGCGCGCCAAGGCACAGGGGTGCATATGAAAAGACGCTATTTCGGTACGGATGGCATTCGCGGTCAATCCAACGTGTTCCCGATGACACCGGATCTTGCGATGCGGGTCGGCATTGCAGTTGGGACGATCTTTCGCCGAGGCAACCATCGTCACCGCGTCGTCATAGGTAAGGACACGCGCCTTTCGGGCTACATGTTGGAAAACGCGATGGTTGCCGGCTTCACCGCTGCCGGTGTCGATGCGTTCGTTCTCGGTCCTATCCCGACACCGGCCGTGGCGATGCTGACACGTTCGCTGCGCGCCGACATTGGTGTCATGATCTCTGCCTCCCACAATCCCTATCAGGACAATGGCATCAAGCTCTTCGGGCCTGATGGCTACAAGCTTTCCGACGATCTGGAATCGCAGATCGAAGACCTGCTTGAAAAGGATCTCTCCACGCAGCTTGCGAAGGCCGATGATATCGGCCGCGCCAAGCGCGTTGACGGCGTTCACGACCGCTATATCGAGCATGCCAAGCGTACGCTGCCGCGCGACGTCACATTGCAGGGCTTGAGGATCGCGATCGACTGCGCAAACGGGGCCGCCTACAAGGTGGCGCCTGCCGTGCTCTGGGAGCTCGGTGCTGATGTCGTGACCATCGGCAACGAGCCGAACGGCACGAACATCAACCTCAATTGTGGCTCCACGAGCCCGGTCGCGCTGCAGAAGAAGGTCGACGAAGTGCGCGCCGATATTGGCATTGCGCTCGATGGCGACGCCGACCGTGTCATCATCGTCGATGAGAACGGTGCGGTCGTCGACGGTGACCAGCTGATGGCCGTTATCGCCGAAAGCTATGCCGAGAGCCAGCAGCTTCGCGGCGGTGGTATCGTCGCGACGGTCATGTCGAATCTCGGGTTGGAGCGCTTCCTCGGCGATAAGGGACTTGGTCTTGTGCGTACGATGGTCGGTGATCGCTACGTTGTCGAACACATGCGCCAGCACAACTACAATGTCGGCGGCGAGCAGTCCGGCCACATCGTGCTGTCCGACTATGGCACGACGGGCGACGGTCTTGTGGCGGCCCTGCAGATTCTTGCTGCGGTCAAGCGGACCGGCAAGACGGTGAGCGAAGTTTGCCGTCGCTTCGACCCGGTGCCCCAACTGCTACGCAACGTCCGCATCTCCGGCGGCAAGCCGCTGGAGGATATGCTGGTGCAGAAGGCGATCGCCGATGCAGAGGCCGAGCTTGCCAAGAACGGTCGCCTCGTTATCCGTCCGTCGGGCACCGAGCCACTGATCCGTGTCATGGCCGAGGGCGACGACCGCGCCCAGATTGAACGCATCGTCAATGATCTGACCGGCGTGATCGGTGGGGTGCGCGACGCGGCGTGAAGGCGGCCGTGCATGGCGAATGTCGATTCGACCTCGCTATGCACCTTTTTGCATAAGGTCATGATGAATATCTTGTAAATTTAATCGGACATTAACTCTGATTTGTAAGACTTCGGAACGAATAAGAGCCGTATGCGGTCGACTGACACGCGGACTATTTGTGTTCCTGGAGAATTATTATGAAGAGATTTTTGATTGCCGTGGCTTCGGTGCTGGTGGGAACTACCCCAGTTCTCGCGGCCGATCTCTATGTTGACCCGCCGGCACCGGCGCCTGTCTTCGGCGGATGGTATTTGCGCGGCGAATTGGGCATGAGCAACCAGCGTCTTGGCGGGTTGCAACAAGAATTGTTTGACGATGTCGAGCTCCATCCATTTCTGGACGATGGCGGCTTCGACAGCGCGCCGTTGGGTGGACTGGGTGTAGGCTATCAATTCAACCAGTGGCTACGCGCTGACGCGATCGTCCAGTATCGCGGCAAAGCCGACTTCTCCGCACTCGATCGTTATGGACACACCGACGCATCCGGGACGGCTGTTTGGGATGGCACCAATGACTATGACGGTGCCAAGTCGGAATGGCTGTTGATGGCCAACGCCTATGTCGATCTAGGCACCTGGTACGGCATCACGCCATATGTCGGAGCCGGTGTCGGTACCTCCCGCAACACCATCTCCGGGTTCAGGGACATTAACGTCCCGACGCAAGGCGTCGCTTATGCCGATAGCGACTCGACCTGGAACTTTGCCTGGGCGCTGCATGCGGGCCTCGGCTATCAAGTGACAGATCGTCTTACCGTCGATTTCGGTTATACCTACCTTGATCTAGGCGATGCAAAGACCGGCCGGATCCACTCCTATGACGACACGGTGGACACCGGGCCGATGCATTTCAACAACATTACCTCGCACGATTTCAAACTCGCCTTGCGCTACTCATTGCAATAGCCAGCCACGTTCCTTGTTGCATGAGTTCTAAACTTACAAGGCTGCCTTCACGGCAGCCTTTTTCGCATGGGTCGAACGCTGATCGCAGTTAACAAATATGGTTAACCGCGCGTTAGCATCTCGCTGGAATAATGTCCGCGTAGTCAGTCATGCGGGCGTTCTATTGTCCGGCCGGGAATTTGCAATGAAATCGTCCAAAGTGATGCTTGCCACGGTAGCAAGCCTTATGCTGCTCGGCACTCCGGTGGCGGCGGAAGAACCACTGATCACGGACGTACCGGAGGTTAGCATTGCCGGCAGCTCAATGACGACTGGATGGTATCTTCGGGGTGATCTCGGCTATGCGATGTGGACGGGCAACGAAAAACCGACTTATCACGTCGGTGGTGCCGGCGACGGCGAGTTCGATGCGGCACGCTTCTCCCAGCCCGTTTCCGGTGGCGTCGGGATCGGTTATCAATTCACCGACATCTGGCGCGCCGATTTAACGACAGATTTCTTCAAGAGCGATTTTGCCGGTACAGCACGCCTCGATCTGCCTTGTGCGGCCTCTGCTCCAGCCGGAACCGGTTGCGCCTACGGCACACGTGCCGATGTTCGCGCGTATGGCATCATGACAAACGGCTATGCCGACCTTGCGACCGTTGCCGGCTTCACCCCCTATGTCGGTGCCGGCTTGGGGATAACTAACGTCAGATGGGGGAGCGTGAGATCCCAACCGGAGTGCGTCGACGGCGCCTCGACATGCGCGGGAGCCACGTTCGCCCCACAAAATTTCAATGGCGAAAACAGCTGGCGCTTCACCTATGCCCTGATGGTTGGCGTCAGCTATGAAGTCGCCGATAACATCAAGGTCGATTTTGGCTATCGCTTTTCCGATATTGCCGGTGGCAGCATGTTTACAGGTCCCTCCGCGGTAAGCGGGCGCGATCACGGGATGACCCGGCACGAAGTCCGTGTCGGCCTGCGCGTTGCTGGCTGGTAGGCCGGCAGATCCGCGACGCAATGACGCGTATAGACCAAAAATTTCTCTCGTTGCGCCGCCGACTGCTTGACTTCGATCTCACCGCCCTATAACGACGGCGGCGGGACACTCCTCCCCAACGAGGAGCTATCTATCTGGAAGGATAGCACATGGCGAAGACCGCAAAGCCGGACGTACGTCCGCAAAATACCCATTTTTCTTCTGGCCCTTGCTCGAAGCGCCCCGGTTGGTCGCTCGAAGCCCTTTCCGATGCGCCGCTTGGCCGTTCGCACCGCGCGAAGATCGGAAAGACGAAGCTCAAGCAGGCCATCGATCTCACACGTGAAGTGCTCGAAGTGCCCGCGGATTACCGCATCGGCATCGTTCCTGCCTCCGATACCGGCGCCGTCGAAATGGCGCTCTGGTCGCTGCTCGGCGAGCGTGGCGTCGATATGGTCGCCTGGGAAAGCTTTGGCGCCGGTTGGGTCACCGACGTCGTCAAGCAGCTGAAGTTGAAGGACGTCCGCAAGATCGAAGCCGGTTACGGCGAGTTGCCTGAACTTTCGACCATAGATTTCGACCGGGACGTCGTCTTCACATGGAACGGCACAACCTCGGGCGTTCGCGTTCCGAATGGCGATTTCATTCCCGCCGACCGCAAGGGTCTGACGATCTGCGATGCGACCTCGGCCGCCTTCGCTCAGAACCTCGATTTCGCCAAGCTCGATGTCGTCACCTTCTCCTGGCAGAAGGTTCTTGGCGGCGAGGGCGCCCATGGCGTCATCATCCTGTCGCCGCGCGCCGTCGAGCGCCTGACGACCTATGCACCGGCTTGGCCGCTGCCGAAGATCTTCCGCATGACCTCGGGCGGCAAGCTGATCGAGGGCATCTTCACCGGCGAAACCATCAACACGCCGTCGATGCTTTGCGTCGAAGACTATATCGATGCGTTGCTGTGGTCGAAGCAGGTCGGCGGTCTCAAGGGCCTGATGGCCCGCGCTGATGCCAATGCCAAGGTCATTGCCGACTTCGTCGCCACCAACGACTGGATCGCCAACCTGGCGGTGAAGGCTGAGACGGCTTCGAACACCTCCGTCTGCCTGAAGATCACCGACAAGGACGTTCTCGCACTCGACGCCGACGGCCAGGCGAACTTCGCCAAGGGCATCGTCAGCCTGCTCGACAAGGAAGGTGTCGCCTATGACATCGGCCACTATCGCGATGCGCCGTCCGGCCTTCGCATCTGGGCAGGTGCGACCATCGAAACTGCTGACATGCAGAAGCTGATGCCGTGGCTGACCTGGGCGTTCGAGACCCAGAAGGCGACGCTTTCCCAGGCAGCTGCCTGAGTTGATCGCATCCGGCTCCGCCGAATGGGCGGAGCCTCGCATCCTGATTTCATCCATCGTTGAACTTTTTGAAGGAAGCCCCCAATGGCACCTCGCGTTCTCGTATCCGACGAACTGTCGGAAACCGCCGTCCAGATCTTCCGTGATCGCGGCGTCGAAGTCGATTTCCAGCCGCAGCTCGGCAAGGACAAGGACAAGCTCGCCGAAATAATCGGCAATTACGACGGTCTCGCCATCCGCTCCGCTACCAAGGCGACGGAAAAGCTGATCGCCTCCGCGACCAACCTCAAGGTCATCGGTCGCGCCGGCATCGGCGTCGATAACGTCGACATCCCGGCCGCATCGCGCCGCGGCATCATCGTCATGAACACGCCGTTCGGCAATTCGATCACCACCGCCGAGCACGCCATCGCGCTGATGTTCGCGGTCGCCCGCCAGCTGCCGCAGGCCGATGCCTCGACGCAGGCCGGCAAGTGGGAAAAGTCGAAGTTCATGGGTGTCGAAATCACCGGCAAGACGCTTGGCGTCATCGGCGCCGGCAATATCGGCGGCATCGTCTGCAAGAAGGCCATTGGCCTCGGCATGCATGTTCTCGCCTATGATCCTTTCCTGTCGGCCGAACGCGCGCAGGAAATGGGCGTCACCAAGGTCGAACTCGACGAGCTGCTGGCCAAGGCCGATTTCATCACCCTGCACGTGCCGATGACCGACAAGACTCGCGGCATTCTCGGCAAGGAAAACCTCGCCAAGACCAAGCCCGGCGTTCGTATCATCAATTGCGCCCGTGGCGGCCTGGTTGACGAAGCGGCACTCGCCGAAGCCATCAAGTCCGGTCATGTCGCCGGTGCAGGCTTCGACGTCTTCGAAGTCGAGCCCGCCAAGGAAAGCCCGCTCTTCGGCTTGCCAAACGTCGTCTGCACGCCGCATCTCGGCGCCTCGACCACGGAAGCCCAGGAAAACGTTGCGCTGCAGGTTGCCGAGCAGATGTCGGACTACCTGGTGAAGGGTGCCGTTTCCAACGCCATCAACATGCCGTCGATCACGGCTGAGGAAGCGCCGATCCTGAAGCCGTTCATCCGGCTCGCCGACGTTCTCGGCGCCTTCGTCGGCCAGGTCACGGAAGAGCCGATCAAGGAAATCGAAATTCTCTTCGACGGTGCGACCGCCACGATGAACACGCGCGCCCTGACGAGCGCGCTGCTTGCCGGCTTGATCCGCACGCAGGTTGCCGACGTCAACATGGTTTCGGCCCCCGTTATGATCAAGGAAAAGGGTATCGTTCTCTCCGAGATCAAGCGCGACAAGACGGGCGTCTTCGACGGTTACATCAAACTGACTGTCAAAACCGACTCGATGACACGCTCGATCGCCGGCACGGTGTTCTCGGACGGCAAGCCGCGCTTCATCCAGATCAAGGGCATCAACCTCGATGCCGACGTCGGTTCGCACATGGTCTACATAACCAACACCGACGTCCCCGGCATGATCGGTTTTATCGGTACGACGCTTGGTTCTGCAGGCGTCAACATCGCGAACTTCCAGCTCGGCCGTGACAAGCAGGGCGGGGATGCTATCGCGCTGCTCTATGTCGATGGCCCGATCGGCGACGAGGTGCTTGCCAAGCTTACGGCGAATCCGGCGATCCGCCAGGCGAAGCCGCTGGTCTTTGCGGTCGATTAAGGTTTGCTCCCAAGGCAATGAGAAAGCCCGGCGCGGGAACCTGCGCCGGGCTTTCTCGTTTTGCCTCTCGGACGACCAAGTTGATCGCTGTCACGCGGGCGACTATCGTTATCCTTCAGCGGTTTGTTCCAATATCAGTTTCAGGAGCTTCCATGACAAAGTCAGCCGTCGCTATTACCATTGCGCTCATATCGCTTATTGGGCTCTCTTCATGCGCAAACACGGCGAATGGACTCGCCAAGGATGGCAGGGAGGCGGGCAATGCGCTGGATGCTAGCACGCACCGCATTCTCAAGGCCGGCGCGAACTAAATCGCTCTGCCGGCCCTCTGCCTCCGCGTAGCGTAGCCCGCCAGACCAAGCGGGCTCGCGATCACTGCGGCGTTGCCGGAGCCGGAGTAGCCGGGGCCGGAGCGGCGGGAGCCGCAGGGGTTGCCGGAGCTTCAGCTGCTGGTGGCGTTGCTGGTGTTGCCGGTGCAGTCGATGCAGGCGGTGGCGAAGCCGGTTCGGAAGCCGTCGGCGCTGGCGCAGCGGGTGCAGTCGTGGTCGAGGAACTCTGTGATCTCGGCCAGTAGGTGGCTGCCAGGGCCACGATGACGACGATCGCTGCCAGTACAATCCATATGGTCTTACTCTTCGACGCCGACGTGTTCATCGGGTTTGGTTTGTTGAAATCATTTGTCATGTTACTCCTCCTCTAAACGTTAACTCCCTGGCGCGTAAAATGTTCCAATACGCGCAAATCTGCGTGATTGCTCTATGAGGCTGCCGGCGTGATGCGCTCGTATCGCCGGAAGCTCACAAGGGCTTGCAGGCGCCATCTTAGCGATTTTACAGTAACGAACTTCCAATTTACACTTGCTCGTATCTCGCTTCGCACCGCCGCTTCGCATGTATCTGGACCTTGACGGTGGGCGGGAGGCCAGGCTCGACAGCCTTGCTGCGGAAGATCTTTTCGATGTTGGGGCCCGGGTGCGAAGAGTATAACGGCAATCCTCTTTGTGGCTCTCTTCGCGCGCAATGAAGGTACAGCTGAAGCGGTAAGCGAACGAGCGGTGCCTGCGTGATCGGATTTCGCCGAGGATGGATCGCCGGTAACGGCGACCCTCACTCGACCGGTTTCAGCAGTCTCAGCGCATTGATGGTGACCAGCACCGTGGCGCCGGTATCGGCCAGAATGGCGGGCCAGAGACCGGTAATGCCTGCGATCGTTGTCACCAGGAATACGGCCTTCAGGCCGAGTGCGATGGTGATGTTTTCGACGATGTTTCGCATGGTGCGCTTGGAGAGCGCAATCATTGCCGCAATGTCGCTGACGCGGCCATGCAGGATCGCAGCGTCAGCGGTTTCGAGCGCCACATCGGTGCCGCCGCCCATAGCGATACCGACATCGGCGGTCGCAAGGGCAGGGGCGTCGTTGATGCCGTCACCGACTTTGGCAACGATCAAGCCGTCACGCTTCAACTCGTTCACGATGCGCTGCTTGTCGTCGGGCATCAGCTCGGCGCGTACCTCGATGCCGAGCTGCCTGCCAATGGCCTCCGCCGTGCGGTGATTGTCGCCGGTGAGCATCACGATCTTGATGCCTGCCTCAGTCAATTCCTCAAGGCCGGACTTGGCGTCATCGCGCGGTTCGTCGCGCATGGCGATGGCTCCCGCCAGCGTGTCGCCGATGATGAGCACGGACACAGTCTTTCCATCGTCATTGAGCGCGCTGATGCGGGTGGTCTGATCGGACGAAAGAGGAGTTCGTTCGCCGGCAGCCTTGGGAGATCCGAAAAACAGCGGCTGGCCCTCGACCGTCCCGGTCATGCCTTTTCCTCCCAGAGCCTTGGCGTCGGTCGCTGCGGGGAGGGTGATCCCCGCCGCTGCTGCCCTTACCAGGATCGCGAGCGCCAGCGGATGGCTAGATCCTGTCTCAAGCGCAGCCGCATACTTCAGGACTTCCGCTTCGTCCTTTCCAAAAGCGATCACATCGGTCACCTGCGGCTTGCCTTCCGTCAGCGTGCCTGTCTTGTCGAGGGCAACGGCGGTGACTTTGCCAAGGGTCTCAAGGACCGCGCCGCCTTTCAGCAGCAGTCCACGGCGCGCGCCCGAAGAAAGCGAGGCGGCAATTGCGGCCGGGGTCGAAATCACCAGGGCGCAGGGGCAGCCGATCAGCAATATGGCGAGGCCCTTGTAGATCCACTCGTCCCAAGCGCCACCGGCAAGAAGCGGGGGCAGGATTGCGACAAGAGCAGCGGCGACGACCACACCGGGTGTATAGTAGCGAGAGAAACGATCGATGAAGCGCTCCGTCGGCGCCTTGGATTCCTGCGCCTCCTCCACCAGCCGTACGACGCGGGCTATCGTGTTGTCGGCGGCCGCCGCCGTCACCTTGACCCGAAGTGCTGCGTCACCGTTGACGGTGCCGGCAAAAACCATGTCGCCTTCGCCCTTGCGCACCGGCGTGCTTTCGCCGGTGACTGGCGCTTCGTCGATTGCGCTCTCGCCGGAGAGGACGGTGCCATCGGCTGCGACACGGTCGCCGGGACGAACCAGAATGGTCGAACCGACCGCGAGGCTTTCGGCTGACACTTCCCGGGTCGTACCGCCCTCTTCAAGGAAGGCACGCTTTGGAACCAGCGTCGTCAGAGATTGGATGCTCGCGCGCGCCTTGCCGGCGGCGACGCCTTCCAGCAGTTCGCCGACCAGGAACAGGAAGACCACTGTGGCGGCTTCCTGGCCGGCATTGATGACCACTGCGCCCACCGCCGCGATCGTCATCAGCATCTCAATCGAGAAAGGGGTGCCCGCGAAGGCGGCGACGACGGCGCGTCGAGCGATCGGAACAAGCCCGACGAGCATTGCCACGATGAATGCATAAGGTGCAATTGCCGGCACCAGGTGACCAATAGCGTAGGCGACAACGAGCGCTGCGCCGGAAAGGATTGTTAGGCGGCCTTTCTTGCTTTGCCACCAAGGTCCGGCCATCGGGGCGTCGTGACCGTGCAGACCTTCAAGTGCGTCCGTCGCCTTTTCCTCTGCATGTTGGTTTTCGGCATGATCATGATCAGCGTGGTCGTGATGGTGGTGGGTATGGCTCGTCGGTGGGGTTTCCGCCGGCGACCTTCCGACGAGTTGCGAGACGGAATAGCCAAGGCTCGCCACTTTCCTCTCGATGGCGACAAGGTCGCTGTTGCCATTGTGGCGTACGGTCATCGTTCCTGCCGTCACGGAGACCGAAACGTCTTCGACGCCTGGCATACGCCGCACGGCCGTATCGATCTTGGCTGCGCAGCCGGCGCAATCCATGCCGTCAACCCTGTAACGGTTCTCGACCATTTCACCCATGATCCGCTTCCTTGTCATAAAGAAGCATCCTTCCTACATCCTCTAGCGACTAGAGGTGCAAGAGGAAAATCATGAAAAAGATCACGATCGGCGAAGCCTCCCGGAAAAGCGGCGTCAAGGTACCGACGATCCGCTATTACGAGAGCATCGGCCTCCTGCCAGAGCCGAACCGCAGCGAGGGCAATCAGCGCTCGTACGAGCTGGCGGATCTACGCAGGCTCGCCTTCATCCGTCATGCCCGAGAGCTTGGGTTCGAAGTGGAAGCAATCCGCACACTGCTGACCCTGCAGGACGATCCACATCAGTCCTGCGCTTCCGCGGACGCGATCGCCAAGGCCCGTCTGATCGAAGTCGAGCAGAGAATCCGCAGCCTGATGGCCCTGAAGGCGGAGCTGGAGCTAATGGTGGAAGGCTGCGGTCATGGTCGCGTCGATCAGTGCCGCGTCATCGAGGTTCTGGCGGATCACGGTCAATGTAGTCACCCGCACAACTGACGGTCGGATACTAGATCGGTAAGCTCAAAGAGACGACAATAGGCTGGACGATATACTGCGTTGCACAATACGAAGGCTTTGCGCCTAAAGTTTGTGCGAACTATGATTCTGATTTTATTTAGCTTTTCTGTCTATAACCTATCGATCCGCTGCCATTATTTCATGTGATTTCCTCATGACCGGTCTCCAGAAAGCATTTGTTCCGATCGATGCGCCGAATGATGATTTTCAGTCGCTGTTTGCAACCCATCCGTCGCCGATGTGGGTCTACGATCCCGGCAGCCTTCGCTTCCTGATCGTCAACAACGCTGCCATCGATCTCTACGGCTATTCGCGCCAGGACTATGCGCGCATGACGGTCCTCGACATTAGGCCGGAGCAGGAGCGCAAGCGAATGCTCGATGCCGTGCAGCGTCGAACCGACATGGAACGCGCCGAGCGTTGGACGCATCTGAAGGCCAACGGCGAAACCCTTGAAGTGCTCACCTATGGACGGGCGGTTCGTTTTGACGGGCGGGATGCGATCCTGGCGATTGTTCAGGACCGGACCGAGGTCAACGCAGCCCAGAGGCAGGTGAGCGATACGCGCTCGATGCTCGACAGCATCGTCGACAACCTGCCCGTCGGCGTCTTTGTGAAGGATATGGAAGAAGACGGACGCTATATCCTTTTCAACGAGGCGTGCGGCGGCATCGTCGGCTATGATCCGAAAGACATTGTCGGCAAGAGCGATCGCATCCTATTCGACGACAGGCAAACGGACATCTTTCGCGAGCAGGACTCCAGGGCTCTTGGGGCCGGAGCAACCATCAGCTTCGAGGAGACGATGCAGCGTGCCGATGGGACACCGCGGATTCTGCGGACGATCAAGCGTGCACTCCCTGCGCTGGATGGCGGAGCGCCGCGCTATGTGCTCGGCATTTCCCGCGACGTGACCGAGGAGCGATCGGTCGAGGCCCGCCTCGCTTACATGGCAATGCATGATGCACTGACCGGCCTGCCGAACCGCGCATTCTTCGCCGATCATCTCCAACGGGAAGTACGGATTGCCACCGTGGAAAACCCGCTCGCGCTGCTTTACCTCGATGTCGACCATTTCAAGCACATCAATGACAGCAAGGGCCATGCGGCGGGCGATGCACTGCTCTGCCAGGTCGCCGCACGTCTGATGCAACTGGTGGCGGACGGCGACCTCGTCGCTCGTCTGGGCGGCGATGAATTCGCGCTCCTTCTGTGTTCGGAGCAACGCGAGAGCATCGAACGCTTTGCCGAACGCCTGCTCAGGTCGTTATCGGCCCCGTTTGATCTCGACGGTGTCAACGAGCACGTCACCTGTAGCATCGGCATTGCGCTTGCGCCTGAGCATGCCGAGGACGACGATGTTCTGATGCGGAACGCGGACCTTGCGCTCTACGCAGCCAAGGAAAGTGGCCGCTCGACTTACCGCTTCTATCTGCCGGAAATGCGCCTGGAAGCAGAGCGCCGGCACATGCTCACGGCCGAACTTCACGAGGCGCTGCTAAAAGGTCAGTTCGAACTTCACTACCAGCCGATCGTGCAACTTGATGACGATGGCCTTGCGGGCTTCGAGGCCTTGATCCGCTGGCGCCATCCCGTTCGAGGACTGGTCGCGCCGATGGAATTCATTCCTCTCGCCGAGGAGACCGGCCTCATCGTTCAGATCGGTGAGTGGGTGCTGCGCGAAGCCTGCCGCGCGGCGGCCGCCTGGCCTAGTCATTTGAAGATCGCGGTCAATCTCTCCGTGTGCCAGTTCCGGCACAACAGCCTGCTTGCGACGGTCGTCTGCGCACTCGACGAGACCGGCCTTCGTCCGGAACGCCTCGAGATCGAGATTACCGAATCCGTCTTTCTTGCCGACGTCGAGCAAAGCCTGCCGCTGCTGCGGGCATTGAAGGAACTTGGCATCCGCATCGCCATTGACGATTTCGGCACCGGCTATTCGTCCTTCAGCTACTTGCGGGCCTTTGCCTTTGACAAGATCAAGCTCGACCGCAGCTTCGTCTCTGGCATTGAAACGGATCCGGGCAATCTGGCGATCGTACGTGCGGTCGTCGGTATCGGCTCCGGCTTCAATGCGACGACGCTTGCGGAAGGGATTGAAACCGAGGAGCAACTGCAGAAATTGCGCGCCGAAGGCTTCAGCGAGGTGCAAGGCTTTCTGCTCGGCAGGCCGATGATACAGGCCGAGGCGCAGGCTCTGATCGAAGGCGGCGCCTCGCCCTTGCCAGTCGGAGCTCGGGGCTGAAATCGATCGCATTCAAGGTGTCGGCAGTCATGCTGCGATGGCATTCCTGATGGCGCAGCAGAAAGAATGCCGGGCAGTGATGCAACGTGGGCCTCCGTGAGACTTCCTGCCGGCAGCAACGGTGCGACGATGCTGCGCGACATCAGAGTTGCTCCCAACACTCAGCTAATCTCGGTTTCATCGGTCGAAGCGACTGACCTCGATGCCGCTGCCGACGGGCAGAAGCACACTGGTAATGCCCGGCTTAGCCCGGATAGCTTTGCCGTATTGCCTGACGTTCTCGTCGCCCGGGCGCAGCATGTTGTCGGCAACGACGATCGCGCCCGGATTGAGCTTGGGATAAAAAGCCTCAAGGCAAGGCAGGTACAAGTCTTTCCAGAGATCCACCAGGACAAAGTCGATGCCACCCCTGAGTTCGCCGATCATCTGGACGGCGTCGCCGATCCTGAAATCGATCCAATCGGCAAGCCCGGCCCTTGTCGCCATCTCCTTGGCGTGTGTCGACTTGTACTCGTGCAACTCCATGGTGATCAGGTTGCCGCCTGCGGCCCGGGCAGCTTCCGCCAGCCAGATGCCGGAATAGCCGAAGGATGTGCCGAGCTCGAGAATGAGCGGCTGCTTGAGGCTCTTGGCGAGAATGTTGATGAACTGCCCGGTTTCGCGGCCGACCGCGCGCAAGCGCATGTCCTGCCCTCCATCGCGACCGCCGGGCGGAAGCTCGCGTGGGCTGTTTTGCTCCTCGCGGATCATGGCATGATAGGTTTCAAGCACGTCCTGGATCTTGCTATCCATCGTTAGTTCCTCGCTCGGGCGGCGTCCTGAGGTAAACCGCTCCAGAGCGGCCCGTCGGTTGGCGAGTTTTGACCGGCTGGAACTCCCGCGAAAGTTAAACTTTCGCAACAATCGACATTTGCTGGCGGCTGTTGTTGCAGAGCCTTGAGATGTCGACTACATCAGGTTCGTCAATGGCCTGGATATCCTGGCCACGTAAGCGTTAACGTCACTCAACGCGTATGATCGAACGGCTCTGCGGCTTCGATCTGCGCGACTGTGTCCTGCGGATCGAGGTGAAGAGCCTCTGAAGGACACAATGGATAACAATCAAAACCCAACTCACAGCCTGCCAGCTCCCCCGGTCGAACGGGTTCGTCACGAACTGCGTCGCCGCTCTCTGACGGTCGCCGAAGTCACCGACATCACGCCGTGCATGCGCCGCATCGTCCTCACGGGTGAAGATCTTGCGCACTTCGTCAGCCTGGCGCCCGATGACCACGTGAAGATTTTCGTTCCCGCGGCCGAGGGCGAAGCGCGCCGCGACTACACGCCACGGCGGTACGACACCAATGCCCGCACATTGACCATCGACTTTGCCTTGCATGAGGCGGGTCCAGTGACCCAATGGGCGATCGATGCGTCTGCGGGCGATACGCTCTCAATCGGTGGGCCGCGCGGCTCAGCGGTGGTCTCCGCAAGTGTGACCCGGTGGCTGCTGGTCGGCGATGAAACTGCCCTGCCAGCCATGGGACGTCGGATCGAGGAAAGCGACGCCGATACAACGATCACCGCGATCGCGGCGGTGACCGGTCCGGCAGAGAGACAGATCTTCGAAACAAAGGCGGACCTGTATATGCATTGGGCGGACCGTCCCCTTTCGGATGCGACGGACGCCTGGCCGCTCCTGAACATCTTGCGCAGTATAGACATCGAGCCCGGGACGTTTGCTTGGGTCGCGGCAGAGGCTTCGGTCACGCGCGCCGTCCGCGAGTATCTCGTGACCGAAAGAAGCTACCCGCTGCACTGGATCAAGGCGTCCGGCTATTGGGTGAAGGGGAAGGCAGATACGACTGAGAAGTTCGACTAGGAGCGGGCTGCGAGGCAGGCGACGGCTCGCTGTTCCTTTGGCCCTGTCGATTGACAGACTCTGTAAGCCGCAATAACCAGAGCGGGGCGAAAAATGATCGGCCGGCTGGTTATTCCGGCCCTCGCACCAGCGGGGATTAGACGCCAGAAGCGAACCCACGGCACCTGACCTTATCAAGAGGCGGTGCTGTGTCTTCGAAGAAGGCTTCTAGCGCAGTCCACCTCAGCGTGGAGAACAATAATGACCGATACAAAGACCCTGCTGATCGCCCAACTGCTGATCGCTTGCATGATGGCCTTTTGCACGACGGGATTGTTTAGCTTCCTGAAACGTGGACTGACAGCCGAATGGTTGCGCGAATGGCTGAAAGCCTTCTGCACTTTCTGGCCGATCGCATTCTGCCTGTCGATTTTCGTGGGCAAGCTTTCCTTCAGGATTGCCGGCCGGATCACCGGTGGTCGCTGATCAACGATCCGCGTGTTCGCTACCGGGCACGCGGATTTTCGTTGTGAGGTTCGTCATTTATTCAATATGCCGGATCACCAGCTTCTGGCTTTAGGAAGCACTTCTTAGTCGCTTCCTCAGCGGCAGCAGCGAAAGGCCGGCGAGCAGCGCGAAGGCCGCGCCGGCGAGGAAGGTCATCTGGTGTCCGCCCCAATCCCAAAGCGCACCGGCAAGCACGCTCGCTGCGAGAAGCGCGACACCGGCAATCAGGTTGAAGATGCCGAAAGCGGTTCCGCGCAGCTCGGCGGGTGCGGCATCCGCAACGAGGGTGGCTAACAACCCTTGCGTAAATCCCATGTGGAGACCCCACAGCAATACCCCGATCCCGAGGCCCGCCAACCCGGGAAGAAGCGCGAGGCTGAGGTCGGCGAGAACGAGAAGCACTAGCCCGACAATCAACAGTGTTATTCGGTCGACACGATCCGCCATGACGCCCGCGGGGTAAGCCGAAAACCCATAGGCAATGTTCATGACGATCAGGACGATCGGCACGAACATGACGGGAAGTCCCATCTGTTGGGCGTCGAGGATGAGGAAGGCTTCGCTGAAGCGTGCGAGGGTGAAGACTGCGGAGACGGCAACGACCAGCCAGTAGATCGCAGGCAACCGGACGAGTTCCGAGCCTCGGAGCGGCAGCCGGGCGCGTCGCTGGTCAGCATGTGGCGGTTCCTTAACGACAAAGAGGATGATCGCGACGGAGCAGAACGCAGGGATGACCGCGATCCAGAAGACTGTCGAATAGTGGTCGGCGGTCCACCACATCAAAACAAGAGCCAGCGCTGGCCCAAGGAATGCGCCGACCGTGTCGAGCGACTGGCGCAGACCGAAACTTGCGCCGCGGATTTCCTTCGGGCTGATATCGGCGATCAGGGCGTCGCGCGGCGCCCCCCTGATGCCTTTCCCGATGCGATCTATGAAGCGGGCCGCCACCAGCCAGCCCAGCGACGGCGCCAGGGGAAACACCGGCTTTGTCAATGCAGCCATGCCGTAGCCCAGGGCGACCAGCAGCTTTCGCTTGCCAAGCCAATCGCTGAGTGCTCCGGAAAACACCTTGGTGATGGCGGCGGTCGCCTCGGCAATACCCTCGATCAGGCCGACTGCAAATGCCGAGGTGCCGAGGACGGCAACCATGTAGACCGGCAGCAGCGCGTGGATCATCTCCGAGGAGATGTCCATGAACAGGGAGACGAAGCCAAGAGCCCAGACGCCTTTCGGGATTGCCCGCAGGGCCGCGGGTCTTGAGCCGGCAACGTCGACCATTCGAACGACCTTTCACAAACTAACCCGCCATGGGTTTTCTGCCTTTGAAATCTGACGGCGACCTGAAGACCCCTTCAGGCTGCTGCGGCATCGCCCTGGTTCAGTCGTTACATCTCAGTTGTCCGGCAGCGCAAGCAGATGGAGTGTTGACATAGCCCATCCACCGTGGATCATATGGCTCATGGGGTCGCGATCACCCCACGAGGCGCCAGCCGAAGAGTCGCGTCCAACGAAACCGCTAAAACGGAGGGACGCGCGATGCCGTCATTCACCGAAATCTCGAGCGATAAACTGAACCGCCTCATCGGCACGCCGGGTGCGCCTGTCTTGATCGATGTGCGCAATGATGAGGACTTTTCCGCCGATCCCCGTCTCATCCCCGGATCAGTCCGCAGGCCATTCAAGGATGTGGTCCAATGGGGCGCTGAAATTCAAAGCCCGGCCATCGTCGTCTGCCACCATGGCGCCAAGCTTAGCCACGGCGTTGCCGCGCATCTTCGCGTCATGGGGGTGCAAGCCGAAACACTCGAAGGTGGGTTCGAGGCATGGATCAAGGCAGGCGGTCTCGCGGTGCCAGAGGATAAGCTGCCGTCTCGCAACGCGAGGGGGCGGACGGTTTGGGTCACGCGTGCCCGCCCGAAGATCGACCGTATCGCGTGCCCCTGGTTGATCCGCCGCTTCGTGGATCCCTTGGCCGCCTTCCTGTTCGTTCCCACCGCGGAGGTGCTGATGGTCGCCGATCGGTTTGGGGCAACACCATTCGATATCGAGGACGTCTTCTGGAGCCACCGTGGCGATCGATGCTCGTTCGATATCATGGTGGAGGAGTTCGCCCTTCAATCCGGGCCGCTCCTTAGGCTTGCTACAATCGTCAGGGCTGCAGATACCGCAAGGCTTGATCTCGCGCCCGAAGCGGCGGGATTGCTGGCAGCCTCACTCGGGCTTTCACGGATGTTTGCCGACGACCTCGAGCAATTGGAGGCAGGCATGACCTTGTACGATGCCTTCTATCGATGGTGCCGGGACGCGACCGAAGAGACCCACAATTGGCCCTCCGTGAAGAAGGGAAGCTGAGATGGTCAACCCTGTCACCGAAACGCACGCGGAGGGTACGGCGGACAACACGAGCCACGGCATCTCGTTCGGCGAGGCGCTTCGCGTCTGGTTGCGTGTGGCGGCGCTGAGCTTCGGCGGCCCGGCCGGGCAAATCGCCGTCATGCATAGGATCGTCGTCGACGAAAAGAAGTGGATCGGCGAACAGCGCTTTCTGCACGCCCTGAATTACTGCATGCTGCTGCCTGGGCCCGAGGCGCAACAACTCGCCATCTACATCGGCTGGCTTATGCACAGGACGGCAGGAGGGCTTGTGGCCGGCATCCTGTTCGTTTTGCCCGGCTTCCTGTCCATCCTGGCCCTCAGCTACGTCTACGTGCTGTTTGGAAGCGTCGACGCCATCGAAGGCATGTTCTTCGGTCTCAAGGCCGCGGTGCTTGCGGTCGTCGTACAAGCCGTCATTCGGATCGGGGGCAGGGCGCTCAAGAATCCTGCCATGGTCGCTATCGCCGCCGCCGCATTCATAGGGATCTTTGTTCTTCATGTCCCATTCCCGCTGATCATTCTGGCTGCGGCGATGATAGGTTTCGTGGGTTCCAAATCCGGCTCGAGCCTTTTCCAGGCAGGCAATGGCCACAAGGCAGCCTCCGGCCGTGTCCTGGCTGACGCCGACTCCGCTCTTGGCGGGGAAACGCCGGTCCATGCGCGGCCGAACCTGGTGTGGTCGCTGAATATCTCGGCTGTCTTGCTCACGCTTTGGCTCGGGCCGCTTCTGCTGCTTTATGCCTTCCGCGGCGGAGATGATGTGTTCACGCAGATTGGCGTCTTTTTCAGCAAGATGGCCGTGGTGACCTTCGGTGGCGCCTACGCCGTGCTTGCCTATGTCGCGCAAGAGGCGGTTCAGCACTATGGCTGGCTGCGGCCGACGGAGATGCTCGACGGGCTGGGTATGGCCGAGACGACGCCAGGACCACTGATCATGGTGCTCCAGTTCGTCGGGTTCATGGGCGCCTATCGCGATCCGGGCAGTCTCGATCCGATCACGGCAGCCACGCTGGCTGCGATCCTCGCGACGTGGGTGACGTTCGTACCGTGCTTCCTGTGGATCTTTCTCGGCGCGCCATTCATCGAAAAGCTCAGGGGTAATGCGGCGCTCGCGAGCGCGATGTCGGCCATCACCGCTGCCGTGGTCGGCGTCATACTGAACCTTGCCATCTGGTTCGGTCTGCACTTCCTGTTCACCGAGGCGCGCATCCATCGGTTCGGCCCCATATGGATCGAGCTGCCCGTCTGGTCGTCGCTAGCCCTGCCGTCCTTCGTTCTCAGCGTCGCCGCAGCCATTGCGATCTTTCGGCTTAGAATGTCGGTTATTCCCACACTGCTCGGATGTGCGGTGGCTGGGATGGCTTGGAGGCTGTTCGGGATCCTGTGAGACAATTGCGCAAGGGTTGAAATCTATCTCCGAGATCTCCGCAAATTCCCCGCCTCTTGCGCCGGAACCCAATCCTTTCTATATCCTCGCCAACGAAAGTCCGGCGGCCGATCCCGCGGACATGAAATCCGCCGGCTCTGATGGGCGGATCGCAGCAAGCTTAGAATTGGCAGCCACCCGTGAACACACTGGATTTTGACAAGAAGCCGGAAGATACCCGTGTTGTCGTCGCCATGTCCGGCGGCGTTGATAGCTCCGTGGTCGCAGGCATTCTCAAACGCCAAGGCTACGACGTGCTCGGCATTACGCTGCAGCTTTATGATCACGGCGCGGCCGTTCACCGCGCCGGTTCCTGCTGTGCCGGCCAGGATATCGACGACGCCCGTCGCGTTTGCGAGACGCTCGGCATCCCGCACTACGTGCTGGATTACGAGAAGCGGTTTCGTGACACGGTGATCAATCCGTTCATGGAAAGCTATGTCGCGGGCGAGACGCCGATCCCCTGCGTCTCGTGCAATCAGACCGTCAAGTTTGCCGATCTGCTCGCGACCGCGAAGGAACTCGGCGCCGACGCGCTGGCGACGGGCCACTACATCCGCTCGCGGCCCAATCCGGTGCCTGGCAATCCCGGCCGCCGCGCCCTTTATCGTCCTGCTGACGCCGACCGCGACCAGAGCTACTTCCTGTTCGCGACCACGCAGGAGCAGATCGACTATCTGCGCTTCCCGCTTGGCGGCCTGCCCAAGGCCGAAACCCGCAAGCTTGCTGAACAGATGGGCCTTGTGGTCGCCAAGAAGGCTGACAGCCAGGACATCTGTTTCGTGCCGCAGGGCAAATATTCCGACATCATCAACAAGCTAAAGCCGAATTCGGCGCTTGCAGGCGAGATCGTCCATCTCGACGGCCGCGTGCTGGGCCAGCATGAAGGCATCCTGCACTACACCATCGGCCAGCGCCGCGGGATCGGCATCGCCACGGGTGAGCCGCTCTATGTCGTCTACCTCGATGCCCGGTCCCGCCGGGTCATCGTCGGGCCCAAGGAAGCGCTGGAGACACACCGCGTCTATCTGCGCGATGTCAACTGGCTCGGCGACGAACCGCTTGCTAAGGCTGCCTCGGACGAAGGCTTCGCATGCTTTGCCAAGGTCCGCTCGACGCGTGCCCCAACACCAGCCGTCCTGCACGCCGATGCGAGCGGCATCTATGTCGATCTAGCGATCGGCGAAGCCGGAGTTGCACCGGGCCAGGCCTGTGCGCTTTATTCAGCGCCCGGCGACGACGCCCGCGTTTACGGCGGTGGTTTTATCGAGCGCTCCGAGCGGGAACCGGCAGCGGAAGCCTCGCTGAAGGCGCTGCTGGCCAGCTCCGTCGCCGCCTGAAAAAGCCTGTGGCATTTTCTCGATCATGTGCTTGACACAAAGCCGAAGCGCACCTTATAAGCCGCTCATCCCACGGGCCACCGCATTGCGAACGGCACCGTTGATCAGTGGCGGAGTAGCTCAGTAGGTCAGAGCAGAGGAATCATAATCCTTGTGTCGGGGGTTCAAATCCCTCCTCCGCTACCACACGTCCCCGGTCCGTTCTGGACACATGGGTTACGTTTTATTCCTGAGACATAGGTAACACTTTTGGACCGAAAGGGTTCGGCAAAGGTTCAAGCCTGCATGTTTCATCATCGAAGTATCCCAGATCGTAATCCATAAAGCTTGTAAGCCAGATCTGGTCTTCGACCTGTTTGACGCCGACGGCCTGACCGGCGAAGACCAGACTGAGATTGATCGTCTTCCGCTTGTAGCAGATGCGTCCGCATGTTGTGACGGTGACTGTCTGGTCGTGGAACGGGTAGTCGAGATCGGGTAGGCCGTGGTAGGCGCGCGGTGAAGCGTCGTAGCGCTCTGCCGGGCAGGCCATGTTGAGCGCCTCGTGCGGCCCCTCCTGATTGAATTCCCTGACGAAAGCGTCGAAGCGGGCCTGCTGCTGGAGAATGTTTTTGCCAGACGGCTTGGTCGCCTCTTTCTTCAGCGTCAGGTGCGCGCTCATGCCGGCCGTTTTGTTGGGGACGGCCCGGCCTGATGCGCTCCAGCGTGATGCCGAGCGCAGCCACCAGACCGACAGCTTCGACAGATTGTAGAGCCCGTTTGGGCTGGACAAAGGCAAGCCGTCGTCGCTGCGGATCGCGAGCGGCAGGCCATGTTCGGCAAGCAGCCGCCGGAATGCGTCGAGGCAACCCGCTCTCGCGTCGACTCAAAGGCTTCGCAGGCGAGAAGATAACGTGACGCCTGGTCGGCAAGGGAACGACGCGTGTCTGGAAGTCCATTCGGCCTCGCCGCCGTGTCGTCCCATGGCATGGATCACGATTCGCTGTTTACCGCTTGCCCGCGGGCCACTTTGAGGCCATTCTCAGATCGGATCCTGGCTATGCGGTAAGACGAGAGGTCAGGCCTTGCAACGCTCAATCTCGACCTCGAAGCACTTGCCGTGGCGCCTTATCTCGACTGATCCCTGAGCGAGGAGGTTGTCCATGTCCACGGCCTATGTCGACCATCCGCTGCAACCGGGCGACCGGGCTCCGAACGTTGTGTTTGATGCGATCTCGCGCGAGGGGAAGATCGCACTTGATGATTTTCGTGGCCGCAGCCCATTGTTGATCGGTTTGTTTCGGGGCCTGCATTGTCCGTTCTGCCGGCGCCATGTCGCGGCCATGGCACATCTCAACCCGATGCTGCGTGAGAAAGGCGTCCAATCCCTGGCGGTTGTAAACACCCCGGTCGAACGCGCGCGGCTCTATTTCCGTTACCATCCGATACCCGATCTTCTTGCTGCTTCCGACCCGGTACGGGCTTCGCACCAAGCCTTCGGCTTACGCGAGGTCGGGATCGCCACGGTCATGGCGATACGGATCGATCTTCCGGGCGAGTTGCCCGAGCCTATGGGTGTGATGGCAATGGACGAGTTTCTCAACAAGAAGGAAGGATATCAGATTACGGAAGCCGATCAGCAGATGATGACTGCCGACCAGGGGCAGCTTGTCGGTCAGTTCCTAATCGACCGGGAGGGCATCGTACGCTGGAGCTTCACTGAAGTTCTGGAGGCTGGGCTCCATACATTCAAGGCACCGAATTCCGAGGAATTTATGTCGGTAGCTTCCCAAGTCGCACATTAACAACGAAAAAGGCCGAAAGCGGACCATTCATGCTGTAAACCGTCCTATAACGAACTGGGGGGATGGGTGAAAACGGTCCTCCGCTACCATCTTTATTACAGATAGTTCTGTGTTTGACCGAGCCGGAAAGCTACCCTTTGTAGCCGGTCGCTTCATTGCGAAATTCTTCGAGATTATGATCAACGGACTTGACGCGCTGCCGCTTGTTCCGACCGAATAGCGGTGGCCAAAAGTCGTAAACTCGGCGCGACCAAGGTCCAATGCCGACCTTGCATCGTTCACCTATATTTCCGTTGCCAGGGTGCTCCCGGTGGCTCGGGCCGGTTGAGGGGGATCGCGTCGGTTCGAACCAAAGGGAACCTCGCAGTTCGGCTACCGCAGGCTGCAAGGTTCCCCTTTTGAGACATCGAGAAAAGAAGTCGGTCCCATTAGCGGGGCCCTGAGACTGGTTCACAGGGCCTGGTCCATTCCTCAGGGTCACACGCCAAGTTGCTCGAGGAAGGTGTACGCTTGACCTGCGACGGGCAGCCCGATCAATATACGCTCACTCCGTCTTACTCGCCACTGATGTTCAAGGCATCGGGCGCTAACGCATTGGCAAGCGCGATCGATAGGCCCTCACGCGTCCGGAAGCCGGCTTCGATCAGGTCAAGCGCCGTGGCGATTACTGCCCGAGCGCACTCACTTTCCGGGTCTATTTGGTTTGTTCGGCACCAGGCTTGGATGACGGACGCGAGGACTTCAGCCTCTCCATTGTCCAGTGTGAATGTAGGGAATTGCATGGTGGCGTTCCCCATAACGACAAGAGCGCTAGACTCTTGATCGGACCGTGCCGTGCATCTGGTCCAACGCGATATTCTACGCCTCATTCTCAAGGCGGTCATTAAAAAAGCCTTGCGATCATGGCGGGCAGAACTCGTCGACGGAAAGGTCGCGCTCTCGCCCGAGTGGATGAAGAAACCGCGATATTGGCCAGCGGAGTCTATGGAAACTCTGCCGCCGCCGCATTTGTGAGGGCAGCTTCTTGCGCAATATCCAACCCGCCACTAGCATCGCATCGAGTGCAGGACGGAGGCAGTGCGCTGAGGCGGGATCTACTGCTTCTTCTTGCGACGGCATTGTATTTCGCGATCGTGATCATCGTCGAATTTTAGTAGACCGGGAAACGCGCCGAGGAGGGGACAGCAGAGCATGTCGTACTTCGAAGAGCTGATAGGCGCTAAGCGCTATTTAAATCGCTGGCTAAGGTATCGGTTGGCTGCTCCGCGAGTTCCAAAGTTGGAGCGCCTCTTTCTCGGAAAAACCGTCGTGGTCGCTGGCTCCGCACCCTTTTCCACGAGGCCTCAGGGCTGGAACGATTCATTTCGCGTACTGACGATAAATGCCTCCCAGGTGGCGGCCCAGGGTTGGTTAACCCAGCCGCCTGACGCGACATTGATGCAGTTCAATCAGATTGAAGGGCTCAATGCGGCCGCGGTCGAGGTTCGCAAAGTGCTCCAACATAAGAAAACAGGACTACTTTGCGTTCTCAATTGGCGGCATGAGCTCGATCGGCTCGTGAGAGGACTTGATACATTCGACTACCGTTATAACGAATTGATGCTGATAAGCCGTCATGAGCGCATCGCCCTGATGCATCGGATGACAGGAAGACTGAATCTGGAATTGGAGGGCGAGGCCAAGTGGTCAAACGGCATCGTTGGTGCGGCTTTGGCACTCGCAAGTGGCGCGGCGAATGTGATTCTCACCGGCATCGATCCGCTCTCGAAGGGCCACCAATACAATTCGCTAAATCTTTCTCGCATGCATCAAGAAACCGACCTGCAAGCGCTTCAGATATTCCGTGAGCAGAGGCTCCCGGTCTTTACCGCCGACCCGCACGTCGCTCAGTCTACGAAACTGGCACTTTGGCCTTCTCGAGGGATCTAGCACTTCAACGTCCACGGAGTCTGACCAGCCGAGCCGGCGCGCCGACATAGATGCCGCCAGGAACCGTGGTTCCCTTGACGACGCTATTAGCTCCGATCACGCAACCGCGACCGATATGAGCGCCGGCCAAAATCTTAGCGCCGGCTCCGATCCAGACGTCGTCCTCAATCACGACCGGTGCTTTCCGTAGCGGTTGGTCCTTTATGGGGGCAACCGGATCGTCGAAACCATGCTCGAAAGAAACAATCGCGGTTTGAGCAGCGATCCGTACGCCATTCCCGATGCGGATACCCCCGTGGCCGAGCAGTACCGCAAAGTCGTTGAGCGAAACATTGTTGCCGATCTCGACGCGTCCGCTCTGGGCGTCAATCACGACGCCGTAGCGCATCGAGACGCGATCGCCAATTGCTATCGTTCCTTTACGCCATCTGAAACGTGGCCAATACAGCATTTTGGGTTTTGCTCCGATCGTGAGGCGCCCACCGGAGAAAACCGAGTAAAATTTAACGAGCGCGCCAAGGTTCACTGCTTATACCGGGGCGAACTGCGGATCCATCGCGAGCGCCTTGTCAAGCCACATTCGGGCATACTCGACATCCTGCCAGTTCTTGAACCTAGGGCCGCCTTTGGTGTAGTGCCCTTAACTTCGTCGGCAATATCTTCGCGGGAATTCCATAAAATACAGACCGAAAGTTCTGCCACCAGCCCTCTCCCTTGAATTGGCCTCTGCTGAGGGTGGACGACGAACGTTTGCAAAGTCAAGGCCGCGCCGGGTCGGAATCGGCCGCGACCGCATCAAAGGGCGCTGAAACAACGGTTCCCACCGGTCGATTGGCGTCTTCGCGGAACGACCTGTCCCGATGCTCCGCGTTGTGCCGTCCACGCTGAGGCCAGCTCAGTTCCTACAATGGTTGAACTACGTCCAAAGACGAACTTGGCGACGAGAGCGCGAACCGCAAGGATTGCACTTGAAGAGGCGCTTGGCTTGCATCTTGAGGGCCAGCATCTTGAGGATCGAGAGTGGCGCACGATTTCAATTGGGAACCGGGCATTGGTGACCCTACAATCGGGGGATGGATTACCGTCATCCTGTACCTGCTGGCCTGTGCGAGCTGCTGGAAGACGACCAGGGTCGTCGCTCGGCAATATTGGAACGAACGATCCGACGGCTATATCTGGCGTACCATCTCCGTAGTGTTTTTCCTTCTCGGCATAAACAAGCAGCTTGATCTCCAGTCTGCGATGACGGAACTGGGCCGCATGGTCGCTTTCTCTGGCGGGTGGTATGAGCAACGCCGGGCAATGCAAGTCGATTTTATTATCGGTGTAGCCGTCATGTGCGCGGCCACCGTACCGGTTTTTCTCTTCTGGGCCAGAAGATCCCCGATCCAGACTTGGCTAGCGCTCGTCGGTTCAACGTTTGTATTGGGGTATGTGCTAATTCGAGCCGCATCCTTTCATCATTTTGACCGCTTCATCAGTAGCCATTTTCTAGGCTTCAAATGGAATTGGATTCTGGAAATGACTGGGATCGCGATGGTGTTGCTTGCGAGCGAGTCGCGACGAGCAAAAGTCTTTCGGCAAATGGGTCGGCGGGTCGCCCGCTGACAGGCGCTTGCGATCGCCAGCAGGCGCGGCTCGGTTCCTTATTTTTCATTGCTCCGGTGCGGACTGAATTTCAACGTGTCGCCTCTGCACTAGCGCGCCACGGTTTGCTCCGAACGATGATGACAATCGTAAACTGGGCGTTTCTATAGTCCACCAAAAAGCCGCCGCGGTCGGCACAGAAGCCGCAATCGATAGTATCCACCAGAACAATTCCGTTCCGGCCCCCCGATGGGGATATGATTTTGCCCACGCGAAACACGGCGCCCGTTACGACGCTCTGGGTGAGGTATAGCGAGTAGGAAGTGAGGCCAAGGAATTGGAGCCAACGCCAATTCAGACCGGAAGAGAGCTTGCCCTGCTATGGCGACAACGGACGCTGGCGCTCGGCGTTGCGTCAACATTGAAGACGCTCGAAAAAAGGGCGGCGTCACGTAGCATCGACACGGCTTGGCGTGATCCCGAAGATGGGTTGAAAACGGGCTTCGCTACCAGTCGAATGACGCATTTTCTTCTGTGGAACTTCTCGTAAACTTCGACTTTGGGTCTTTCTCTGTTGCTTACGCTATGCACCATGGCTACGAGGCGTGTCATCATTGCCGCTTAAACTGCTCGTCGAAATCACGGACCGGATTTGAGAATGGCGAAGAAGCCGAAGCTGGAGCATTCCGACCTTGCTGGTGAGTTTACCGATGATGGCGTGACGGTGCTCGTCGACATCTTCCGCCCGGCAGGCACGAATGGCGACTGGAAAATGGAAGTCGTGACCCAGCACGAGGACCTCATCGAATGGGAAGAGCCTTTTGCCACCGATCGCGAGGCGTTTGACGAGTTTCTGGCGACGGTCGCACGCGAGGGGATCAGAACATTTCTGGAAGAAGAGGACCCGTCGGTCCACTAACCCTTGCCAGGGTGGCGGCAACCAAGGTGGCGGTAAGGAGGGTGGCGGACCAACGAGCTAACGTTGGCCCGTCTGAAAGGGTTCCATCACGGATTTTTGATGTGCGGAGGTGCGGATTTCGTGGCGGTCAGCCACCAGCCAACACCTCGTCGCGATTGAAAATGAAGGAGCGCGTCTCTTCGGCAGGCATCGCTTTGCCGAAGAGATAGCCTTGGCCGACGTCGCAGCCGAGCTGAAGCAGGTGGCCGAGTTGGCGATGCTCTTCGATGCCTTCGGCAGTCGTCTGTATATTGAGGCTGCGGCCGAGCCCAAGCATGGCGCGGATGATTTTTTCCTGGCGCTCATCATCGCGGCAAGTCGCGATGAAGCTCTTGTCGATCTTGATCTTGTCGAAACGATACCGGGCGAGTTGGGCGAGGCTGGAGTAGCCCGTGCCGAAATCGTCGAGGGCGATCTGGACGCCAGCTTCGTGGAGCTCATCCAGAATGATGGCGGCAACTGCCGGATCCTGAATCAGGGAATTTTCGGTGATCTCGATCTCCAGGCGGCGCGGTGGCAGGCCGTTTGCCGACAGCACCTTGAAGATGCGCGAGGCCAGCAGCTTGTCTTCCATCTGCACTGGAGAGACGTTGAAGGACAGCATGACGTGGTCGTCCCAAGCCAAGGCATCCTGGCAGGCCTGCGCGAGCAGATCTTCGAAGAGCTCGGTGATCATTCCGGTTTCTTCGGCAATGCCGATGAAGACGGGCGGTGGAATGGCAACACCCTCCTCATCCGTCCAGCGCGCCAGCGCCTCGAAGCCGCAGACCGTGCCGCTCTTCAGGTCGACTAAGGGTTGATAGAATGGCCGGATCGCCTTTTTCTGGATCGCGATACGGAGCTTCGATTCCAGCGTGGCGCGTTTTGCCACTTTGTCCTGCATCGAAGCTTCAAACGCCATGTGCTGGTTGGGGCCGCGTGACTTGGCCTCGTACATGGCGAGGTCGGCACGGTGGGCGGCGTGCTCTAGCGGTTCTCGACCCTGTTCCCAGCGATCATAACCGACGCTGGCGCCGACTTCGACGGCAAACCCATTGATATGGATAGGGCGTGTTACCGCCTGGATCAGCAAGCGCGCGAAGCGCTCTTCATGCCGCGGCGAGAGGCCGAGCGCAACGACGACGAACTCGTCGCCGCCAAAACGATAGACGCAGTCGGCATTGCCGATCGCGCAGATGCGCTTTGCCACTTCGATCAGCAGCGCGTCGCCGCCATTGTGGCCGACAAGGTCGTTGACCTTCTTGAAGCCGTCGAGGTCGATAGAGAAGATCGTAATGTTCTGCTCCCATTCGTCGCCCTCGACGTCGGTCTTCGTCCTTCGCGGAAGGACCTTGCGCTCGAATGCATAGCGGTTTGGAAGCTTGGTCAGGTGATCGTGGGTTGCCGTCCAGTCGGCCTTGGCCTGGGCGCTGGCTCGCAACTCCATCTCTTTGCGCAGGTCGACAATGCGCAGCATCGAATAGACGAAGCTCATGGCGCCGCCGATGCCAAGCCCGAGGACGAGCTTGTCTGCTCCATAGTTCTCGTAGGCGCCGACGAAGGCGACCAGCCAGTTATCCAATTCGAGGATCGCGCCGACGAGCCACAGCGTTACCCCCAACGCCATGACCAACAGGCATTGCCTTCCGGCCCTGCTCTGGAAGAATACCGGCATGCCTCACTCCATCTCCACCCGGGCGCCGGTGTATCACTGAAGTCTGAAGCGTTTGTTGAAACCAAAGGGCGAATTCTTGGTATCTGCGGCTAACCTGGAGCATGCGCCGCTCGAAAGGTGTCCGGCAGACCTGGCGAGCGGCGTGGCCGCCCGCCTGTTGTCTTCAAAGTCTGATCAGCAAAGACGCGCCGATGACGATCGCGAGAAGCGTCAATGCGCTGGTCATGCGCAGCAGGCGCGCGCGTCGCATCCGCGCGCCGCTCCAATCATATGGCATGCTTGTTCCTCCTTGGGACGAGGATTGACGGCCCGACTGTGCCGGGTCGGAAAGCTATGCCATGGCTTGCTTGCGTAAGACTTGCCTAAATTATCGCCTTGAGTATTAGGCGGTCGTGCCTTCCACGCGCAGCGACCACCGGCTTCCATTGCTGGTCATGTGGATGATCGCGAGTGGTTCGATATCGGCGATCCAGAAGGACGATACGGGTGCGTTCAGCGTAGTTATGATGGCCGCCCTGACAACCGCTGCATGGGTAATGGCGACGATGTGGCCGCCCGCCTGCAAACGCTCGTTCATCCAGGCTTTCACGCGCGCGCATACGGCGGCGATAGCCTCGCCACCATGCGGGGCTTCCTCCGGCCGCGCCATCCAGGCCGCCAGATTGTCAGGCTCGGCTTGCTGGATCTCGGCGATCGATCGTCCCGCCCAGCGGCCGAAATCGCAATCGCCAAGCGCATCGGAGAATATAGGCTCCAGGCCAAGCGCATCAGCCGTCTGCCGGGCGCGCAAAGTCGGGCTGGCGAATACGCAGTCGGCATGCTGGAGGCGAGGCGCGATTGCCCGCGTGGCACCGATTGCCTTCTCGTTCAGCGGCTCGTCCAGTGGAAAGCGCGCCTCGCGGTTGGCCGCAGTCGAGCCGTGGCAGATCCAGGTGAGGCGCGTCATCACGTTGGTCGTCTCCGCAAACGGGGATGGTGGGCCTGTCGCTGCATGAAGTTTCGTTGACAGGTTCGAAGTCGCAGATATAACGATGATGTTGTGGGTTTGGAAACCGGTGAAATTCCGGTGCGGTCGCGCCACTGTGATCAGGATGAGGATACCTCGGACTGGAAGTCAGACCCTACCACGCAACAATTCTCGACTGAACGCGTCATTCCAGGAGGAATTCATGTCTGACATCACTTTCGCGCCCGTTGCCGCACCGGCTCCGATTCCGGTTGGCGAGCTTTTGCCCTGGGCGATCTTCGGCGGCCTGCTGATGCTCATCGTCATCTACTTCGTCGGTACCGAAGAAGGCGCAATGTCGCTTCTCAACAGCATGTACGTGCACGAGTTCGTGCATGACGGTCGGCATCTCCTCGGCTTCCCCTGCCACTAAGGGAGTTTCGGACATGGTTGGAAATCTCTTACTTCGCGGAATGCTCGCGGGGCTGATCGCTGGTGTCCTCGTTTTCGCCTTTGCCCATATCTTCGGCGAGGCACTTGTCGACCAGGCGATCGCGTTTGAGGAAGCTGCTGCCCAGGCTGTGGGCGAAGCTGGCGAACCTGAAATCGTCAGCCGTGCCACACAGGCGGGGATCGGCCTCTTCACCGGCGTGATGGCCTACAGCATCGCCGTCGGCGGTCTGTTTGCGCTCGTCTTCGCTTTCGTCCAGGGGCGCTTCAGCAATCTCGGCGCACGGGGAACATCTGCCGTGATCGCGATTGCGGCCTTTGTTGCCGTCGTCATCGTTCCCAGCATCAAATATCCCGCCAATCCGCCGGCGGTCGGCAATCCTGACACTATCGGCATCAGGACCGAGCTGTTCTTCCTGATGATCGTTGTTTCGATCGCCGCGCTCGTTGCGGCAATTGCTTTTGCGCGCCGCCTGACTCCGCGGTTCGGCGTGTGGAATTCAGCAATCGCAGCAGGCCTTGCCTATGTCGCCTTCGTCGGGCTCGTGCAGTATCTGCTGCCGCCGATCAACGAGGTGCCGGAGAACTATTCGGCTGCGGTCCTCTGGCGTTTTCGCACGACTTCGATCGGCATGCACGTGATCCTCTGGGGCGTCCTTGGCATGGCTTTCGGTGCACTCGCCGAGCGCAAACTTGGTGTCGCTGCGAAGCTGCGCGGTCGCGCGCCGGCTTTCCATTGATCGGAGAAGGCTCCGGGGCAATCCGGAGCCTGCCACAAGTGATGACCTGTCGACGTTCCATTTTCCTTACGGCCATGATCGCGTTGCTGCAGCTTTGGCCTCTTGCGGCCAGCGCGCACCTGCAAAGCAGCAACGGTCCCCGTACCGGAATTGCAATTGCCGAGATCTCACATGGCGAAAGATCATGATCGCGGAGTATCGCAATCGGATCATCGATCTCGCTGCACGCGCCAGGGACACGAACGAGCCGTTTCGACGCGTGCTGAACTATGCACAAATCCAGCATGCCTATTGCCTCTGGGGCAAAATGCCCGGCGGCGTGACGGACGAGGCGAGCCCGTTCAACGAGTGCTCGCATGCCTATCTCGCGGCAACAAAGGCCGTGCTGCTATCGATGCGGAGCATGGGCGGTGAGGCGGTCGAGGCCGAGACGATCGTCTCGGCGATCGATGCCGGCATGGTGCTGCGCGGCCTGGCACTGATCACTTGCCAATTCAGCGGTGAGGCGTTCAATACTGCAGATGTCATTCGTCCGTCGTGGAAGGACGTTCCGCTGCATCCCGCCAGTATGGCGACGTTGACGGCGCTCGCGGCGGCAATCCTGGCTCTCGTCTATTGCGGGCGGCGCCTGCTTCGGTGGATCGCGCCCTAGCTCTTCTCGACATCGCGGTCGAAGTGCGTCGCAACCAGCATGGCTGCGAGGTGGACGGTATTCTTCGCGCCGTAACGCTCTTTCATGCGCTCCAGGCGGTGCTCGACCGTCCGATGCGAGATTCCGAGATCAGCAGCGATCTCCTTGGCCGTCGCGCCTTCAGTCAAGAGCTGGATCACCGCTTCGTCAGTCGCATCCATGCGGGCCTGCTGTTGCGGCGGATTGAACATGAAGCGGCCGTTGGAGACGGTCAAAAGCCAGGATGGGCGCCGCGCCATTGTCTTTTGCGGAAGGATCAGCCGCTCATATCCGAGGTTGACGCCAAGCACCCTCGTCTTGACCAGTTCCATGGACGGCTTCTGGGTGGCGACCACCTCGCGATAACGCGGGATGACGGCCGTCTCCATGTAGGCGCGATCCTTGAATTCGCCGATGCGTTGATCGGCGAAGAGCTTGTTGATGTTGAGAAGACGCGAACTGAAGCCGGAGGGGCGTACGACCTTCAGTTGCCATTGCAGTGGATCCTCACCGTCGAGAACGACTAGCGTCATCCTCATCCTGATTGTCAGAAGGTCGAGGACGTCCCGATAGATGTCTTCCGGCGCGGCAGGCGACTGTGATGTGGTATGCAACCACGCATCCAGCAGCTTCTGCGTGACAGTGTGAAATGAAGTGTCCTTATTCATCAACCCATACGCGATATCTGGAATCGATGCGCCACAACAACCCAAAATGGCTAACGGTTCAATAGCCGACAGTGCTCAAATCGTCGTAAGGCTTTAATTTGAAAAATATATTGCTTTTCGTATCTATTCTGAGGTGAATCTTCAATTGTGCAAACTACTCGTTAAACGGGTTTGTAGTCGCGGGTATCGAGAGGCAGCGGCAAGGCATCTGGCAAAACTATAGCGCGCAGATTGCACTAACGGCTCTGTCATCTGGCACCTGGTGAACCGTCACCGGTATCAATCCCCGGAGTAGCGCTGTTCACGCCAGGGATCGCCATACATGTGATAGCCGTTCTTTTCCCAAAAGCCTGCAGCATCGCCCGCCAGTAGCTCGATACGCCGCAACCATTTTGCGCTCTTCCAGAAATAGAGATGCGGAACGACGAGCCGCATCGGGCCGCCATGATCTCGCGTCAACGGCAAGCCTTCCCAGGAGATTGCGAGGATCGCATCCTCGGCAGCGAAATCGGAGAGCGGCAGGTTGGTCGTATAGCCATCATAGCTTGTCAGCATGACATAGTGCGCTTCCGGCTTGGGCATTGCCTGATCGAGCAGGTCGCGGGTCGATACACCCTTCCATTTATTGTCGTAGCGCGACCACGTCGTCACGCAATGAATGTCGGTGACCTTGGTGCTCTGCTCGAGGGCCTGGAAGGCCGTCCAAGTGAGATCAAGCGGGGTTTCGACAAGTCCTCGGACTTCCAGACGCCAGGTATCGGTGGAGATGAACGGCTGCTGGCCGAGATCGAGGACCGGCCAATTCTTAACGAGGTGCTGACCGGGCGGCAGGCGCTCGGTTTCCGGGCGACTGATACGGCCCGTCAGGAATTTTCCTTCGGATGCCCACCTGCGCTTCGATGTGGTGAGCTTGCTGTCTGTCGGGGGTTGATCGTCGCTCATCGGTGGGCCCTTTCGCGTTGCAGCGATTAGGGCATTCGCCTTTGAGCACTGTCAAGCGCGACATTGGATGGCAAATGCCGCGAGCGGAGGGCCGTCCTGAGCGGCACTTTCTCAGCCGGCGGATGCGGCGGTGAAAACCGCCAACTGAGCGGCGAAGGCACGCTTGTATGCGGGCCGCGCTTCACCGCGCGCGACATAGGCGGAGAGATTCGGATAATCGTCGAGCATGCCCGATCCTTTTACCCTCAGCAGTACCGACACCATCTCGAGGTCACCAGCACTGAATTCGCCGTCGAGCCAGTCGGCATCGCCAAGCCGGGCGGAAAGTTCCTTTAGCCGCTTACGGATGCGTTCGTCGATCATCGACCGGCGCTGCTCGTACCAGGGCTGGTCGCCTTCCAGGTACCTGGCGATTTCACGATCAACGATCGGCGGCTCGATCGTGGTGAGCGCGGCGAACATCCATGTGATCGCTCGCGCTCGGGCATTCGCGTCGTCCGGCAGCAGGCCAGCATGGTGCTGCGCGATATGGAGCACGATTGCCCCCGATTCGAATATGGCGAGATCGCCTTCTTCATAGGTCGGAATCTGCCCGAAAGGTTGAAACGCGAGGTGCGCGGGTTCCTTCATGGCCTTGAACGAAAGAAGACGAACGTCATAAGGCTGCCTCACTTCTTCGAGCGCCCAGCGAACGCGCATGTCGCGCGCCAGGCCCTTGCCGCGATCGGGCGACCTTTCAAAGGCGGTGATTGTGATCGTCATCGCTGCTCTCCATAGCTTGTCTGTCTTGAAGACGACTGACCAAACGGAATTCCGACACTTCATGCTCGAGATAATCCTCGCGGTCAGTTCAACCACCGCTGAAAGGATACGTTCCCGGGTTCCTCGCCAGCGCAGCTCATCTGTGCAGCGCATGGGAACTGTGGCATAACTAAACTATGGCGATACATGTCTTGGCAGTCCATCGCGAGACGGTCGGGACGGAACAGGCGGCGGGCGGTTCGCTTGCAACCGCCTATTCCGTGGGTGTTCTCTGCTGGCTGCTATCGGCCGGCGTCTATATCGCTGCGAAATGGGTTTCTTCTGAAATGCCGCCCTGGGCGCTTTGCTTTTGGCGTGTGTTGATCGCCTGGGCGATCCTGATGCCGATCGTACACAAGCACTTTGGCGACATGGTCGCACTGGTGCGGGCGCGCGTCCTTGAACTGCTTGTGATTGGCGGCATGGGGCTTGCGATTTGTCAGGGCCTGATCTTCGTCGGCCTCGAACATGCCGACGCCACCACCGCCGGCATCATCATCGCCCTGATCCCGATCATCACCATGATCCTTGCCCGGTTAATACTGGCCGAGCCGATGGGAAGGTGGCAGGTGATCGGATCGATCCTGGCCTTTCTCGGGATCGTCGTCATCATCATCAAGGGCAGTCCGGCCGCGCTGATGCGTCTCGACTTCAATCCCGGCGAACTATGGATCGTCGCTGGCGCGTTCTGTTTCAGCCTCTATACCGTGCTGCTTCGCCGGGCGAAATTCGATGGGAACCGGCTTGCGCTTCTTGTCCTGCTTCTCGGTGCGGCGGTGCTGACGGCGCTGCCGTTCTATCTCTTCGAGCTTGTTTCCGACGAACGTTCGACGCTCAACAACAGCGGGCTCATTGCACTCGCTTATGTCGCCATCCCCGGCGGGGCGATTATGTATTACCTCTTCAATCGAAGCATCGAGGCCTTGGGTGCTGCCCGGGCGGGCGTCCTCCTCTACATCCAGACGATCTTCATCGCCGTGCTCGCCTACCTAATCCTCGGCGAGCAATTGCAGCGCTACCACCTCGAGGGGGCGGCACTCATCGTCGCCGGCTTGCTTCTGATAATCCTGTTGAAGCCGAAGACGAAGGCTGGGGCCGTCAAGGCCTGAAGGGCGAGTGCTGTGATGTCGGTCGCCAGCAGGAAGGCGCGCAGGTGGTAGTGGTCCACAATTGGCCGAACGCGTCTCACGAAAGATTCTTTAGATACAGAGATAGCAGTTGTGTCTGTGAGGAGATCCCGAGCTTGCGATAGACATTGCGCCGGTGAACCTTCACGGTTCCTGTCGAGATGTTGAGCTTCAGGCCGATCGACTCCGAGGAGTGGCCTTGAAGGACGAGATCGACGATCGCGGTCTCGCGGCTGGTGAGATTAAGATCGCGCCACACCGCTTCGGCAGGCTGCAAGGAGCTTCCACTGGCGTCGCGCTTGCGATCGCCACGAACTCGAGAATGCAGTTGTGCGTCAAAGCGGGCCCCGAGCCCGGCCCAATAGTGGCGGACCATGTTTGCGATCAAGGGTTCGGCTTTCTTCAGCAAGGCAAATTCCGCGGGCGGGAAGGGGCCGGTCTTTTCCCGGCGCATGAGAGAAAGAACGATGGTGATATCGTCATCGGCCGTGACGAAAAAGCCGATTTCCTCGGCAAGCCCCGTCTGGACATAATAGGTCCGGTAGTACTCGCTGGAGAAGAACCGGTCGGGCGCCAGCTCTCGCATGCGAAACACGCCGGCGCGGCGCTCGTTGGCGGTGTGGTAGAAAGGATCGAGCAGATATGGGCCGGCCTGATAGAGGGTTACGAAAATGATGTGGTCCTTCGGGTCGAAGGTGCTGTAGAGGTCGATCGGCCGCTCCTTGCCGCGATAGGCAAAGACAACGACATAGTCGAAGCGCACGAGCGCCGCCATCATCTGCCGAAAGATCTCGCCGAACTCCGGATCATCCATCGTCTGCCGGCCGATGGTGGAATTGAAGGCTTGAAACAGCGCCTCCAAGTCAGTGCTCATTCCCGGGACCTCCTGATCGCCTCGCGCGGAAATTTGCGCTCCTGCGTGTATATACCTTCCACGAAGGCTTTGTGGCTAAAATACCTCTCTCGGGGTATATACCGTGAGGGAAGGCCGAGCTTAGTCTTTCCTCAACGACGGTGGCAAAAGGCAGCGCTAGACTGCCCAATCCAAACCAACCGCAGGGAACAGACGTGGCATCCGCTTCGACGAACGATATCGAATTCCGTTCGGTCACAAAGAACTATGGCGCCGTGACCGCCGTAACGGACATCAACCTCAATGTGCCGAAGGGCGCCTTTCTGGCGTTGCTCGGTCCTTCCGGCTGCGGCAAGACCACTTGCCTGCGCATGATCGGCGGCTTCGAACAGCCAAGCGAAGGCACGGTGCTGATCGACGGGCGCGAGATGAACGGCGTGCCTGCCTATCGGCGCCCAGTGAACATGGTCTTCCAGCACTATGCATTGTTTCCGCATTTCGACGTCCGACAGAACGTTGCCTATGGTCTGAAACAGATGCGGCCTAAGCTTGCGGCGACCGAAATCGACCGGCGCGTCAGCGAGGCGCTTGAAATGGTTCGGCTCGGCGGCTTTGCAAAGCGCCGCATTCACGAGATGTCCGGCGGGCAGCAGCAGCGCGTGGCGCTGGCGCGCGCGATCGTCAATCGTCCGTCGGTGTTACTCCTAGACGAACCGTTGGCCGCGCTCGACAAGAAGCTGCGCTCGGCCATGCAGATCGAACTGCAGACATTGCAACGCGAGCTCGGCATTACCTTTGTTCTGGTCACGCACGATCAGGAGGAAGCGCTCTCGATGGCGGATATCGTCTGCGTGATGAGCGCAGGGCGCATTCGCCAGCTGGGCTCGCCGCAGGAGGTCTATGACCGCCCGGCCGATCTGTTCGTGGCCGATTTCGTCGGCAAGACCAATCGGGTGAGGGCAACGATGGAGGCGGATGGCGCGACGCTGCGTCTGGCGGACGGTTCTGCGATCGCCGCGGGGAGCCGGGCGCGTGTTTCGACGGGTGAGGCGATCGTCGCGATCCGCCCGGAATCGATCCGCCTGACACGGACGCAGGCGCCTGATGCGACGAGCTTCAGGGGGACGGTCACTCACCGCATCTTCTTGGGTTCGTCGGCGGAATACGCCGTCACGGTGCCGGGGCTGGGCGATTTTCTGGTGACCGCCGACCGTCGCAGCATGAATGAAAACGATCTCGTCGAGCCCGGCGAAGCCGTCTACCTCGGCTTCGATCCTGGCGCGGCCCATGTCTTCTCAGCATCAAGTGCAGCCTAAAATCAAAACAAGGGAACAGCATCATGAGCAAAGACTACAAGGATAATCTTCCCATTTCCGCCGAAGGCTTCATGGACGAGTTCATGCGCCTGAAGCGCGGCTCCGTCAGCCGCCGCCATTTCCTCGGCATCACCGGCCTTGGTCTTGCGACCGCCGTTCTGTCGCGCTTCCCAGGCGCCTTGTCGACACCAGCCCATGCCGCTGAAGACCTCGGCACGCAGATGTCGATCGCGACCTGGCCGAACTACCACGATCCGGCGACCTTCGAGAACTTCAAGGTGGCAACCGGCGTTGCCGTCGAAGTAAACGTCTTCGGCTCGAACGAGGAAATGCTGGCAAAGTTGCAGGCGGGCGCGTCCGGCTGGTCGCTGTTCGTGCCGACCAACTACACCATCTCCACCTACCACAAGCTCGGCCTGATTGACGAACTCGACCTTTCGAAAATCACCAATTTCAGCCAGTCGACAGAGAGCCCGCGTTTCACCAAGGAAGGCCAGATCGACGGCAAGGCCTATGCCCTGCCAAAGAACTGGGGCACGACCGGTTTTTCGGTCAACACCTCCAAGATCAAGACAAAGCTGACGAGCTGGAAGGACTTCTTCGAGATCGCTCAGACGGAGGCTGATGGTCGCACCATGGTACACGACTATCAGTTGACGACGATCGGCAGCGCGCTGGTGTCGCTGGGCTACGGTTTCAATTCGATCAAGCCGGAGGAACTGGCAAAGGCCGAGGAGCTGTTGATCAAGGTGAAGCCGCATCTCTTCGCCATCAACAGCGACTATCAGCCGGCCATGCGCGCAACCGATGCATGGATGACAATGTGCTGGACCAATGACGGGGCGCAGCTCAACCGCGATATCCCCGAGATCGACTTTGTGCTCGGCAAGGACGGCGGCGAAATCTGGACGGATTACTACGCGATCCCGAAGGACGCGCCGAACAAGGCTGCCGGCTATGCGCTGCTGAACTACCTGATGGACCCGGCCAACGCCGTGAAGGAGCACATCGCCAACGGCGCGCCGGCCACCGACAGCCGTGTCATCTCGCTGCTGCCGAAGGAGATTACCTCCAACAAGATCGTCTATCCGGACGAGGCATCGCTGACACCGCTGGAGTTCGGCGCCGCCGTGACACTGACGGATCCTGGTCGTGCCGAGTTGATGGCACGGTTCAAGTCGGCGTGACCTTGCCTTCGTGCAACGCCTCTCCCCGGTTTTGGGAAGAGGCAAGCCGCCTCGTGAACTCCAAACAGCGAACCTTCGGAATGGCCCTGTCACCGGATACCAGAAAACGCCTGATCACTGCGGCTCTCGTCGCGCCGGCAAGCGCATGGCTGTTCGTGTTCCTGGTCTTGCCGTTCATCGCCATCGTTGTTTTCTCCTTCGGCCAGCGGGCGCCGGAGGGCGGTTACCAGGCGGCATTTACCTTTGCCCAATTCGCCAGTCTCGGATCCCGTGCCGCCGCCTTCAAGAATACGTTGGTGCTTGCGCCGATCGGGGCGTTCACCTGCCTGCTGGTGGCCTATCCGGTCGCCTACTATCTGGCGGTTAAGGCAAGTCCACAGCATCGGTTGTTGCTGGTGTCGCTCGTTGTGGTGCCGTTCTGGACCAGCCTGCTCGTTCGCACTTATGCATGGATGTATATTCTCGGTGCGCGCGGCATCCCGCATCTGCTGGAATTTGTCGGTATCGAGAACGTGCGACTTCTGAACACGCCGGGCGCAGTCCTTCTCGGCATCGTCTACGGCTATTTGCCGCTGATGATCATGCCTATCTATGTCAGCCTGGAAAAGCTGGACCGGCGGTTGCTGGAAGCTTCGGCGGACCTCGGAGCAAGACCGCTCTCGACTTTCTTCGGCATAACGCTGCCGCTGTCGCTGCCGGGCGTGATGACGGGTGTGGCGCTGGTCACCATCCTGTTGCTCGGCGAGTACCTGATCCCGCAGTTGCTGGGCGGCGGCAAGGTATTCTTCATCGGCAACGCGCTGGTCGACCTCTTCCTGCAATCGCGCAACTGGCCGTTCGGCTCCGCGATCGCCGTCACCCTCGTTGTCGTCGTCGTCATCGTGCTTCTCGTCGCCATGCGGATTGCGTGGCGCGTCGCGGGCACCCGCCAGGTGGACCTTGTCTGATGCGTGGGCTCGTTACGGCAGTCTATCTGTTTCTCTATACGCCGATTGCGCTGGTGGTGCTGTTCTCGTTCAATGCGGGCCGCAACGCCTCGGATTTCACGGGATTTTCCACGCAATGGTACGGCAAGGCGCTGTCCAACACGTTCCTCATGGAAGCGCTTCAGAACAGCCTTATCATCGCGCTTACCAGCGCAGTCCTCGCGGCCATCTTCGGCACCATGGCTGCGCTCGGCATGGAGCGGCTCGGCGCCCGGACACGGGCCGTGTTCGATGGTCTGTTTGCCGCGGCAATCGTCGTTCCGGGCGTCGTGATCGGCATCGCGACGCTGGTCGCCCTCGTTGAAGTCTTCGGTTTCATCAACCCATTGCTGGCAGCCGTCTGGCCTGGCGACCAACCGCCGAAGCTGTCGCTCGGTTACGGTTCGATCATCGCCGCGCACGGACTTTTCACCATGGCGCTGGTAACGATGATCGTGAAAGCCCGTATCGCCAGCCTCGGGCGCGATATCGTCGAAGCGTCGAGCGATCTTTACGCGACGCCGCTGACGACCTTTCGCCAGATCGTGCTGCCGCAGATCCTGCCGTCGATCCTGGCGGGCTTCCTGCTCGCTTTCACCTTCTCCTTCGACGATTTCATCATCGCGTTCTTCGTCGCGGGATCGAACACGACGCTGCCAATCTACGTCTTTGCCTCGATCCGTCGCGGCGTGACGCCGGAGATCAACGCGATCGCCACCATGGTGCTCGTCGCATCGCTTGCCCTCATTCTCATCGCGCGTTTCCTGATGCGCGAAAGGATAACAACAACCTAAGTGGGAAACACCATGATCCTCAAGAACCGTGTTGCAATCGTCACCGGCGCCGGGTCCGGTATCGGTCAGGCCGGCGCGCTCGTCATGGCGAAAGAGGCCGCCCATGTCGTCGTCGCCGACATCGACGTCATGAATGCCGAGGAGACAGTCAGCCAGATTCGCGCGTTTGGCGGCAGCGCCGAGAGCATGGCGCTTGACGTGACCGACGACAAGGCGCTGGAGGCGGGCATTGCCGCGGTGGCAGAGCATCACGGCCGCATCGACATCCTGCACAACCATGCCGGTGCGCAGGTCGCCGGCGACCTAGAGCAAGTCGCGATCGACGGCTTCGACAAGTCCTGGAGCCTGAATGTCAGGGCCCACTTCATGGCGGCGCGCTTTGTCATGCCAGTTATGAAGAAGGCGGGCAAAGGCGTGATCCTCAACACCTCGTCCTCATCAGGCGTGCTCTATGATCGCGAGATGATTGCCTATACCACGACCAAGCATGCCGTCATCGCCCTGACACGACAGATGGCGGGCGACTATGCCAGGTTCGGCATCCGCGTGAACGCGCTTTGCCCGGGCTGGGTGGACACACCCTTCAACGAACCCTTCATTGCCCAGATGGGCGGACGTGACGCGATCGAGGCCTATATTGCGCAAAAGGTGCCGCTTGGGCGCTGGGCCGATGTGTCGGAGATCGCTGAGCCGATCCTCTTCCTCGTGTCGGACCGCTCCTCTTACATGACCGGGCAGATCCTGGTCGTCGACGGTGGCGAGACCGTGGTCTAACCCGGTTGAGGCGGTTGAATTCTTAGGCCAATTGCTAAATAACGGATGGACTATGACGGGCGTCGTTCTGGCGCCCGCTTGCATTTACAGGACATCCAGGCCCATGCCCATTCCCGCCCGGATCAAGACCGATCTGCCCTTCCTCACCGAGTTGCGTCGCGACCTGCACGCACATCCCGAGCTTGGCTTCGAGGAGGAGCGCACGAGCGGCATCGTTGTGAGATTGCTAGATGAGGCCGGCATCAAGGTTCATCGAGGGCTCGGCGGTACGGGCGTCGTGGGCACGCTGCAGGTCGGGAATGGCACGCGTACGATTGGATTGCGGGCGGATATGGACGCGCTTGCGATGCCGGAGATGACGGATCGCCCTCATAGATCCAGATTTGATGGCAAGATGCATGCCTGCGGGCATGATGGGCATACAACGATGCTTCTCGGCGCGGCGCGGCATCTGGCGGCAACACGTGACTTTTCCGGAACCGTGCATTTCATCTTTCAGCCGGCCGAGGAGGGCAGGGGCGGCGCCCGCAAGATGGTGGAGGACGGACTGTTCGAGCTGTTCCCGTGCGACGCCGTCTACGGCCTCCACAATATGCCGGGCCTGGCCGTCGATGAAATAGCCGTCGGCGAAGGGCCGCAACTTGCATCGTCCGATAGTTGGCGCGTGACCTTTCGAGGCACCGGAACGCATGGCGCCAAGCCGCACCTCGGCAAGGATCCGATTACGGCCGCCGGGACGTTCCTCACGTCGTTGCAGACGATCGTCGGGCGCGTCGTCGATCCACTGCAGCCGGCCGTCGTCAGCGCCTGCTCGCTGCAGGCCGGTGACCCGAAGGCGTTGAATGTCATACCTGATATTGTTGAGATCGGCGGCACCGCCCGGGCCTATTCGCCGGAGGTCCGCGATCAGCTTGAGGAAGAGATCGGCCGGCTTGCGAATGGCACGGCGGCGATGTTCGGCATTGCGGTCGACTATCAGTTCGAACGGCGTATCCCGCCCGTGGTCAACGACGGCGACGCGACCGCGCGTGCGCTCGGGGCAGCCGGCGCAGTTTTCGGCGAGAGGGTGCGAACGAGTTTTCCTCCCTCGACGGCGGGGGATGATTTCGCGTTCTTCGGCCAGAATGCTCCGGGCTGTTATGTCTGGCTCGGCAACGGTCCTGCTGTCGATGGCGCCCTGCACCACAATACGGCGTATGACTTCAATGACGGTGCGATCGGTTTCGGCGTGGCCTTTTGGACAACGCTGGTCGAGCGCGAGCTGAAGGCGGCGCCTTAGCTCGTTCGCTTACTGGCCTCGATAAACACTCCTCGCCGTGGCGACAAAAGACGTCCGGATGCGGCTATGCCCCGCGATCGAGAATCTCGATCACTGGGTTTTCGAGTACCTTGCCGGTCAGGACGTCAGCGGTCCCGCGATCCGTCTGGTGCGGACCGATATTGCAGGCAAGCGTTGCGCCGAAGCAGGCCTTGAACACAAGGTAGGGCGGCTTCCAGTCGACGATCTTCTCCATCGCCTTTCGGATCGCCCGGAAAGAAGCGGCCGTCTCTTCCAACGGCGCCTCGGTGACAAGGCCCGATACTGGAAGAGGCAGAAGGACTTCAACCTTGCTATCCCTGGCCACGGCCATGCCGCCGCCTGCGGCAATCACGGCGTTGGCAGCGACCGCCATGTCGCGCGCATTGCCGCCGAAAACGGTGAGGTTATGGCTGTCATGCGAAACCGTCGTACAGAAGGCTCCGCGCCATGCTCCCCAACCGGTGAGGAAGCCGACACGCGGCCGTCCGTCCACCTTTCCATGCCGATGTGCGACCGCAATGTGGGTACTGCCGGCAGGAGGCACGACGAAACCGTCCTCTACGACGGTTTCTGCCTCGCCCCATTGTGTAAATCGGGGACGATCGATTGTGGCTACCCGAACGCGCTTTCCCGCTGAGGGAACCCGGAAGTCACTCTCCGTTAGCGGTGGCAGCTTGACCGAGTCTTGCAGGGATGTGGTCTCGAAGGAAGGTATTGGGGCTTTCATCTCGCCGCCCGTCGATACGATCTCGCCATTTGCGATGACCGCCCTCGTGGCAAGGCCGATCAGATCCTCGAACAGCACGATATCGGCGCGCCGGCCGGCAGCGATGAGGCCAAGATCCGAGCGCTTCAATCGCTGGGCTGCGTTGAAGGTCGCTGCCCTCAGCGCCCACTGCGGCTTCATTCCATAGCGGACAAGCCGGCGGATCACGTCATCGAGACCGCCGCCGTCCTTCAGTTCGTCGGGGAAAACGTCGTCGGTGCAGAGCGTAACCGTCGACGGCAGATGGCCGATGCCGTTGAGGGCGGTTACGAATTCCTGCAGCAGATGATCGTGCGAACCGCGCAGTTCGATGGTCATGCCGGCGGCCAGCTTTTGCAGCAGATCGGCGCTGGAGGTCAGCTCGTGATCGGAGGTGACGCCGGCAGCCATGAAGGCGTTCAGATCGGCACCTTCAAGCCCACGCGCATGGCCGCAGACCAGTTTTCCGGAGGCGAGCGCGGCGTTGACGATATCCGTCATGCGTGGATCGCCGTCGATGACGCCGCGCATGTTCATCACTTCGGCAACGCCGCCGATGCCAGGCCATCGGAGCATTTCGGCGACTATCGACGCGTCGAAATCGGCGCCGGCGATTTCAAGCCCTGGGGCGGAGGGAACGCAGGAAGGAGCGAGCACGATCGTGCGCAAAGGCAGGCCGCGGGACGCTTCGATCGCCCAGCGCACACCATCGAGGCCATGCACATTGCCAAACTCGTGCGGATCCCAGACGATCGTCGTGACGCCACGCGGAACGACGGCTGCAGCATATTCGGCCGGCGTCACCATCGAGCTTTCGATGTGCATATGCGTATCGATGAGGCCGGGCGAAATGATGCTGCCTGCGGCATCAATAGTTTCTGCGGCATCCATGCGGCTACCCGGTGCGTGGACGCTTGAGATCAACGGTCCGACGATGCCGATGTCGGCTTGGCGGATCAGGCCGGTGACGACATCGAGCAGGCAGCCACCCGATATCAGGATGTCGAAGGCCGCATCGCCACGCGCGGCGGCGACGGCACGCGCGCGAAGCGTGGGGTCGTTGAGGTCCTTCGGTTCCGGGCTGCTCATCGGCGGGCCTCATCGATCAGCGCGCCGAGGATAAGTGCGCGCGCTTTCTCTACATCGATGTCGGCAGCATATTCGGCATTGAATGCGGCGTGCGTCACCCTCGTCTCGACGACGGTGCGGCCGCGTGTATGCTGGCCCTGCAATTCAGCGTCGATGCGGGCAGGACGGAAGCTGACGATGTCGGGCGCGACGAAGGCTGCGGCGGCGGAGGGGTCGTAGATTGCCATGCCTGATCTGCCGCGGCTCGTGCCGATGCCGATGTAGCCGTCGAGCATATCGGCCAGCAGCGTCGCATTGCTGCCGCCGGCGCCTTGTACTGGCACGACATCGTCAGGCCTTGCGATGACCTTGCGGCAGAGATCGAGATCGACCATGCGCAGCGGCAGGCGGTGGGCGAGAACGATGGCGAGCGCTTCCGGATCCGCCAGTGCGTTGAACTCGGCCGATGCCGTGTGATTGCCCGACGTTACGCCGCCGCCCATCCAGGTTATTTCGGTGATGCGAGCTGCGAGGTCGGGACGTGCCAATGCAAGGGCGGCTAGATTGGTCAATGGGCCGAGCGCCAGGATGCGGTGCGGGCCGTCCGCCTCCAGCCAGCGGCAGAGGCCGGTAAACGCGTCGCTTTCCGCCAAGGGCGAGGCGTCGGGCAGGCCTTTTCCGGTGGTAGGAATTCCCGTCTCGCCGAGGATCGCCTGTGCCGTTTCGAGCGCGCCGAGGACCGGCATCGCGCGGCCGGTGTGGATCGGGAAGGTCCAGCCGAAGGCCTTGGCAGCGCCTGCGGCGTTGACCCGCACCTGCGGCAGTGGCGTGTTGCCGAAGACGAGCGAGATGCCTGATATGTCGAGCTTTGCGTGCGTCACCACGAGGATCGCGGCGATATCGTCGAAGCCCATGTCGGTGTCGATCCAGACGCCCATGATGTTACCTGTAGCGTGAGAGGGGCGCTGCTGCCGCAAGCGGCAGGTCGAAGGGAAGCGTGGAGCCAATCGCGTGCGTCGGCAGCTCTGCGTCGATCTCGGCCTTGATGGGGCCAAGCGGTGTGTCGAGTAGATATTCGCGGGTGTTTCCGGCAAACGAGGTGCCGCGCACGGTGCCCTGGTAAGGACCTGAACCAAGGTTCACCATACGCGGACGCCAGGCCAGGCCCTTTGCGGCCTGCGGCGCTGGACCGGAAAGCTCGACGAGCGTGTTGGATGTCGCGAGCTTGCCGTTGTCCAGCGCAAAGACGTTTTCAAAGCCGACGAAATCGGCGACGAAGGCCGAGACGGGCTTGTTGTAGATTTCCTCCGGTGTGCCGATCTGCTCGATGCCGCCGTTCAGCATCACTACGATCCGGTCGGCGAGCGCTAAGGCCTCGATCTGATCATGGGTCACGAAGATCATCGTGACGCCGGTTTCCTTGTGGACGCGCTGCAGTTCGGCACGCATTTCGAGGCGCAGGCGAGCGTCGAGGTTGGAGAGAGGCTCGTCGAGCAACAGGACCTTCGGCTCCATGACCATGGAGCGGGCAAGGGCCACGCGCTGCTGCTGGCCGCCCGAAAGCTCGGCGGGCTTGCGCTCGGCAAACTTGGCAAGGCCGACGGATTTGATGCCGGCGTTGACCTTGGCATCGAGATCCCTGCCGCCGATGCCCTTCAGACGCAAACCGAAGGCGACGTTCTCGTAGACCGTCAGATGCGGGAAAAGCGCATAGGATTGGAAGACGAGGCCGACATTGCGCTTGTTGGCGGAAACACGGGTGATCTCATCGCCATCGAGTGTGATGCGGCCGGATGCGGGGGAGAGCAGGCCGGCGATCGAGCGCATCGTCGTCGTCTTGCCGCATCCGGAGGGGCCGAGCAGCGCAACGAGCTCGCCCTTGGCGATCGAGAGGTCAAGATCCTTCACCGCGACCGTATCGCCGTAGGCAAGCGTCAGCTTGTCGAGTTTGAGATAGGCGTCAGACATAACGAGAAAATCCCAGGAAGCGTTCGGCAAGGAAGACGATGCCGATGGAAAGGAAGGCGAGCAGCGAGGAGAGTGCCGCAATCGACGGATCGTAGGTCGTCTCCATGTAGCCCAGCATGTCGATCGGCAGCGTGCGCACGCCCGGACCGGAGAGGAAAAGCGAGATGGGAACCTGATTGAAGCTCGTCACGAAGCCGAGGATGAAGGCCGCCAGGATGCCGCCGCGGATATTCGGCATGACGACGCGGAAGAACGCGCCGACGCGCGAGGAGCCGAGCAGGACGGCTGCTTCCTCCATATCGGAGCGCAGGTTGTTGAGGCTGGCTGAAACGACCCGCACGGCATAGGGCAGCACAAGCGCTGTGTGAGCCATGAACAGGGCCAGCGTGATGTTGAAGCCGAAGGGCACGACGAGATAGCGCAGCAGCGCCAGACCGACGATGATGCCCGGAACGATGATCGGCAGCGATACGATCGTTCGGACGGTTTCGCCGAGGTGCAGCTTGTAGCGCGAGAGCGCATAGGCGGCGGGAATGCCGAGGACGAGCGCGGCCAGCGTGCCGAAAACGGCGAGGAACATCGACATGGCGAAGCTCTCGCGGAAGCTGTCGATGGTGAAGACCTTGACGACCCACTTCGGGGAAAGACCCTGAGGTGGGAAGGCAAGCGTGTCGCCGGCCGAGAGCGATGCGGCGATGATGATCAGGAACGGCCCGATCAGGAAGATCAATAGCAGGCCGAGTACGAGCGGCGAGAGAATACGGGCGGTCATCGCTTGTTCCTCGCCGTGGCAAGGCGCTTGAGCAGGATGTTGGCGGCAAAGCTCATGACGATCAGCATGAAGGCGATGACGCTCGCAGCCACGAAATTGTTGGCCACCGACACCTGCTGATAGAGCAGCGTTTCCAGCATCAGCACCTTCGAGCCGCCAAGCACTGCAGGCGTGATGTAGGCGGTCAGCGATCCGGTAAACACGAGCGTGCCGCCGACGACGAGGCCCTCACGTGTCAGCGGCAGGATCACCTTCCAGAACACCTGGAACCAGTTGGCGCCGAGCACGCGTGCAGCGGGAATGGCATCCTTCGGTATGTTTTCGAGCGCACTGATCAGCGACAGGATCATCAGCGGCAGGAAAAGCTGCAGCAGGCCGATGAAGACGGCCGTTTCGGTAAACAGCAGGCGCAGCGGCGTATCGCTGAGGCCAAGGCCGGTGATGGCCTCGTTGACGATGCCGGTCCGGCCAAGAATGACGATCCACGCATAGGTGCGGGCGACCGGCGAGATCATCAGCGGCAAGGTGACGAGCCCGATCATCCGGCCTTTGCCCGTGGATGGCAGGTTGACGATCGCAAAGGCTGCGGCATAGCCGATCACGGCTGAGACCGCCGTCACCTCAAGCCCCAAGCGGAAGGTCCGTAGGAAGACGGTGCGGTTCAACGACTCGGAAAAGAAGCCGGTATAGGCGCCAAGCGTCCAGCTGCCGTCGATACGGAAGCCCTCGGAGAGAAGGACGACGACCGGCAGCAGGAAGACCAGCGACGCAAATACTGCTGCGGGCAGGGCAAGCGCCAGGGCTTCTGCGCGGTTCTGAAACATGAATCGACTTTCAACGGGTGAAAGAGCCGGCTCCAGCAAGCGTCGGAGCCGGCCTGAAGATTACTGACCGACCTTCTCGTTCCATTCCTTCAGCCAGGCGGCGCGGTTGTCGAGCGCGGCTGCGGAGGGGATGAGCTTCAGGCTCTTGGCGGTCTCTTCGCCATAGGTCAGGTTGTTTGCGGCTGCCTCGGAGAGCTTGACCTCCTTGTTCGCCGGGCTGTCGACCAGCTTTTCGGCGAGCTTCGTCTGGATTTCGGTGGAGAGCCAGAAATCCATGAACTGAAGGGCCAGATCGCGGTTCTTGGAGCCCTTTGTGACGACCATGACGTTCATGCCGCCGGTCTGGCCTTCCTTCGGGGTCGCCCACGCGACGGGAACATCGAGCTTGGTGAAGCCGGCCCAGGAGAAGCGGCCGATCGGGGCGGCCCAGATCTCTTCCTGCTGCATCAGCTGCACCAGCTGTGAGGACTTCTCATAGAAGGTGACGATCTCATCCTTCTTCTCGCCCAGCGCCTCGATCGGTGCCTTCAGATCCGGGCTGTCCTTGCCGAGTGCCTGGCCGAGCATGTAGAGCGCTGGCGGACCCTGATTGGTGGTGACGTTCGGGAAGGCGACGTGGCCGATATATTCCGGCTTCAGCAAGTCTGCCCAGGACTCGATCTTCATCTTGTCGGAGCGGTAGGCGATCGAGGTGGCGTAGAAGGTGTAGCCGACGCTCATGCCGTCGGCGTTCGGATCCTTGGCGAGGTCATAGAGCTTGCCGAAATTGGAGAGCTTCGAGGTATCGACCTTGTCGATGAGATCCTTTCGCGAGGCGGACAGGGCATCGGCCATGGAGACGACGGCCATGTCGATAACCGGGCTTTCCTTATTGGCTTCCATCTTGGCGAGACGTTCGACGCTGTTGCCGGTCTCGACCACGATCTTGCAGCTGCACTTCTGCTCGAAGGGATCGTAGACAATCGTCTTGAAGTCGTCCTGAGCGAAGGCATAGACGGAAATCGTCAGCGTCTTGTCTTGCGCTTTCGCGGCGAGGGGCGACAGCGCCATTAGCGCGGCGGAAGCGATGAGGGCATTCTTCATGTCAGCTGTTCTCCGTCTGTCAGGATATTCTCGTCGGGTCCGCCGGCCCAGAGGACTGGCGAACGATCAGTTGCATCGGAACGCGGTCGGTCTCGGACGTGACAAGTACGCCTTCGCGGCTGCCGCGGGTCTGTATGGTGCGCAGCAGGGACGAGATGGCGATCTCCGCGATCGTGTGCATGTCCATCGCCACCGTCGTCAGCGATGGGGTGACGACGGGCGACCAGATGAGGTCGTCGAAGCCGGTAACGCTCGCCATGCTGGGCACGTCGATGCCGTCACGCTGCAGTTCGGTGAGCGCCCGCAGCGCCTGCAGGTCCGAGAGCGCGGCAAACGCGGTATAGCCCTCCCGCACCTTTTCAGCGAGGCCGAGGCTGCATCCTCTGCCGCCCTGCCGTTCCAGCGTCTCGATCCAGAGAGTTGCCGAACTCATCCCGGGACGGAGACCTGAACGGATCCCGCCTGCGCGGTCGTTCTGTACGTTCGAACCGGGATTGTTGCCGATGATGAGGATACGCCGATGTCCAAGCTCGGCCAAATGGTTGGCGATCGCCCAGCCGCCCTGCATGTGATCGGCGGCAACGGTGTTGCCAGGTGTGGAGGTCGTATCGATGACGGCAACCGGACACGCTGCTGCAGAAATTCGCGTCGCCCGGCGCGGTACGATTACCATACCTTCGACGCCACGCTCTAGCAGTCGGTTGATCGCCTCGGTCTGGGTGGCAACGTCTCCCCGGGAGTCGGCAATCAGCACGCCGTAGCCGGCAGCGCTGGCGGCGAATTCGATGGCTTGCGCGAGCTTGGGAAAAAGCGGGTTAGCGATATCCGGCAGTACAAGGCCAAGGACGCCGCTACGACCGGTGCGCAGCGCGCGTCCAGCCTGGCTCGGAACATAGCCGAGTTCGGCTGCATGTTCCTTGATCCTGTCCGCCAGCTGCTCGGAAACACGGCCCTTGCCCGAGAGCGCATTGGAAACCGTCGCGACGGAGACGCCTAGCGACGTTGCAATCCTGCTCAGATTCGGTCCAGGTCGCGTTGGAGGCATGGTTTCCGAGGTGCGTAGATTAATCGTTTAATCACCGCGTACATCAGGCCACTGGCCTTGTCGAATCCAAAATTGCCGACGCGGTCAATTATCCGCAGGGATGCGACAATAATAGAAAAGCCCCACTGTGGGCGGGGCTTTTTGTCTCAC